>JBGPID010000351.1:0-3479 GCA_041484725.1 Geobacteraceae bacterium
CACCAGACCTATGGCATCCGCCTTGATGCGCAGGTTGGTGTCCTTGGTGACGAATGTTACCGTGGCCTGGCTCGCCTTTTCCTTGACATCCAGCGCCACCGCAAGTATCCGGTTATCCCCGCGTTCTTCGCGAAGCTCGGGGGGGAGGCGCTTCATCACCTTCTCTTCATAAATCTCCACCCTCAGGTTGCCGCCGGTTTCGAGCTTTATCCCCGTGGAGAGCGACCCTTTTTTTCTCAGGTTGTCAAGAAAACGTGAAACCTGGCGTGCGTTCCGGCCGGTCTCATTCATATCCTTCTTGAAACGATCAATCTCTTCGATGACTGTAATCGGAATGATGATGTTGTTGTCATGGAATTTGAAAATGGCCTGGGGATCATAGAGCAAAACATTGGTGTCCAGTATGAAACTTTTCATGTCTACCTTTCTTTAGCTGTCGGATATAAATCTGCAAAAGGTTTTTCTGGTCGCAAGGAAAGCCGGGACGCGAACAAAGAGTTATCCGGGAGAGAACTCCTTGCCTATGCGAGCCGGCGTCAAATTCGCTTCACAATGGTCGAGAGCGCCCGCAGGAATATCTCTATATCCTGCCCTGAGTTGAAATAACCCGGGCTTACCCTGATGGTGCCGGCGGGGAACGTGCCTATGGTCCGGTGCGCCGCTGGCGCGCAGTGGAGGCCGACCCTGACGGCTATATCATACTCGCTGTCGAGGCGGAACCCTATCTCTGCCGGGTCATGACCGGTCAAGGTGAAAGAGAGCACCCCTCCGCGCATCTCCTCTGAACCGGGCGAATAGGTGACAACTCCCGGAATCTTCCGCACCCCTTCCAGGAGTTGCGTGACAAGCTCCGCCTCTTTCCTGCGAATCGCCGCAATGCCCGTTGTCCGGACAAATTCCACACCCGCTTTCAGTCCTGCAATGCCGGGTGTGTTCAGCGTGCCGCTTTCGAAGCGTTCCGGAATTGTGGCGGGTTGCCCGGAGTCTGCAGAAAAACCTCCGGTGCCGCCTGCCAGGAGAGGTGTCAGTTCGACCCCCTCGGCAATAAAAAGAAAACCTGTCCCCTGCGGTCCGAAGAGCCCCTTGTGTCCGGGGACCGCGAGAAGGTCGATGTTCAGGGCATTAACGTCAATGGGGAGAGTGCCGGCGCTCTGGGCTGCATCGAGCAAAAGCAGGATGCCCGCATTCCTCGTCATGGCGCCGATCTCCCCGATCGGCAGGATGGCTCCGGTAACGTTCGAGCAGTGAGTGATGGCCACCAGCCTGGTGTTGCCGCGAATGGCCGCTGCAATCTGCCGGCTCTCCACCACTCCGCTTTGGTCCCCTGCCACCCAGGTCACTTCCACCCCGTTCTGTTCGGCCAGGTGCAGGGGGCGGGCCAGGGAGTTATGTTCCATGGTGGTCGAAATCACGTGGTCGCCGGGCTTGAGCAGCCCTTTGACGGCCAGGTTAAGGGCTTCGGTGGCGCTGTGGGTGAATATCACCCGGGCCGAATCCCTGATGCCGAACAATCCGGCTATTGTCTCCCGGGCCTCGAAAACAAGGCGGCTGGCCGCCAGACCTTGCCGGTAGCTCCCTCTGCCCGGACCGACGCCGATCTCGCGCAGGGCATGGTCCACCGCGCAATAAACCTGTTCCGGTTTCGGAAATGTGGTTGCCGCGTTATCGAGATAAATGGACATTTTTCAAGGCTAACATTTTGCCGGATCATTGGCAACCGCTTTAACGGGCGCAGCAGAGACACACCTCTGCAGGGGATGGGATTATAAATTGGGCCGGTCGCGATTCACGGCGCAGCCGGCAGAGGCTTTGTTTGCAAGACGGGGAGATAGAGGACCCGGCCCCGGCTATCGTCCATGCTCCGGTCATAAATCCGCCCGGCAATGGCGGCAACCGTCCCCCCCCACCAGTTACCGATCGCCCTGAATTCCTCTATCCCGCCATTGTACAGATCGTAATCGCCATTGGCGAACAGCGAGTTCCCCCAGGCGACACCCTTGCCATCCTCGATCCGGAGGCCGACCTTGGCGTTCCGCTCAATCTCGTTGGCGGAGACTTTTACCCTGGATTGCGTGAGTATCAGGCCATATGCCGCACTTTGCGCGATGCGGTTGGCGGTCACGGACCCTTCGCACGCAACCAGACAGAGCCCGCTGCCGTTGGCAACAAAACCGTTGCCCGAGATACCGAGCCTGCAACTGTCGGCCTTCAGGGCCAGCAGATTGTTGCCTGAGAGCCCGGAGACGGACAGAGAGAGCGAGCTTCTCGCGGCAAAGATCCCCAGGCGGTTGCCGTAGAAATCAGCGGAACGGATATCGGCTTCACAGTCATAGAGAATCAGACCCGTCCCGCACTCGCCGGCCCCGCCGCCGCTAATGACCACCAGGCTGTCCTGCATTCTCACGCCGGTGCGGCATTGGCCGAAAAAGGCATTTTTCAGGGTAACGTTGGAGAACGATGCGTCCAAGCCGGTTTCGGCCCCCTCCACCCGGCAATGCTCGATCAGGTTCTTCTTTACGCTCCCCATGAGCACTATCCCCTGCCAGTCGGCGGCTGGCGCATTTTCGCCGGCTGCGGTGAAAATTGCCGGCTTGTCAGCGGTGCCGTTTACCACGATCCGCCCCTGGACCAGCAGCACGCCACGGGCGGAGGATGTCCTGCTGTCGCGAAATCTAACGACGGTGCCGTTCTTCACGGTCAGGGTTGTCTGGGGAGCTATGGTTAAACCTCCCTCGATAAGCACATCGCCATACCAAGTGGTATCTTCGGTCAGTATGCCATCGCGGTAAGAAAAGTCAGGGGCCCTTGCCGGGACCTCGCTCTGCGCGGGTCCGTTTGCCCCGCTCTTTGCAGCGTCGGAGCGGGGCCGGGAACGGGATGGCGCCGGCGATGACAATGGCGTGAGATATTCGGGGTTTTTCAGGTCAATGAGCCGGGAGAGGAGTTTATCTCTGGGTTGCAGTGCCGGTTTGACCTTGTCGGCAAGGGGCGTGGTCCTGCTGATCTCAGGGGTCGAACCCTTTTTCCCGCCTCCGAAAAGACCGAAGAAGCAACCGGACAACATAAGCGCAGGCAGAAGAGTTAGGAACAGAACGGTACAAAACCTTTTGATGAAAATGATCCGCATGATAGGGCAAAAGCTACCACACTCGGCGCCTTTTGTAAATCACCATTGCCTTCACCGCAATACGCCACCGTAATCTCAAGTCTAATCAATAAGTTATATTGTTAGTCCATTTTAATATTTATTGTCTTGACAGAGTATATATGTTGTGGTTAATTTCATGCAGTGCCACAAAATATGGTATTTTGATTGAACATGCAATGGAACTATTAACTAGTGTCCATCCGGAAACTCCGGATGAGACACTATTGGTTTCCAATTCGGAAACGAGGGATTTTTCGTCCTGGCAAGGAAATCGAGGGGTTGCGCGGAGGCGTACGATGGTACGCCGCACAAGCAAGCCCGAAGATTGACG
>JBGPID010000352.1:0-3472 GCA_041484725.1 Geobacteraceae bacterium
ATCTGCACACCTTCACGGGCTGAATGCCTGAATTTCCCCACTATCCTGTTTTTGCCGTCGCGCAAGACCATCTCCACCCCGACACCGGCCTGCATCTCGTGTCCACCGACGAATGGTATCCATGCCTTGCCGCCGCTGAAATTTTCGGCCTGGTAGATACAAATGTCAGCAGTAAGGGTCCCTTTATCCCCTTTTCCTTCCATGTCGGCAAAGGTGTCTTTGAAGACGTTCTTTACAGTCTCTACCATGGATTTGCTGTGCAAATCGGACTTGTTCTCCACTTTACCTTCTTTGATTTTATGTCCGGCAAGCTTTACAGCCGGATCGATCCAGACCCAGTTGATATCGTCGCCATTCACCATGTCCGAATAATCCGAAATATTGCATTTACGAAAATCCTTGCCCGTGTAATCGCTGTCGTCCACGAGTTTCTTCGGCGAAGAGAGGGCGACTGCGGGGATAAAGAGAAGGGCTGCGAGCAAAAGAAGGATGCCCCCGGAAACCTTTCTGAAAATAGCTGTTTCTTTTGCGCGATACATAATCATTTCTTCCTCCTTTCATTGATTACAAATTATATTGCGTTGCAATAAAAGAGTATTCCTTTCCATACCTTTGTCAAGACATCCACATCGCTGTTCAGCGTAAAAATGGGACCCCGAATATTCTGAGGAGATATGCCGATTTTGAAGAAATGTATCTGATTTGAGCCGATTCGTCCCCGATTTGTTCCCCTTGACAATCTTGCTAAGCGTGGCATTATTTTATGCAAGGGCATTTAGTCTGAATATAAAGGAAGGTCCATCAAGCCTCCCCCTTTACACGTATCGAACAGATCGGGCGGAATATGTACCTTGGCTGTGAGTCTAAATATTTAGTGGATGAATTGCCGGATTGGCGGCGCTTCAGCAAGCCTATCCGAGCGCCTAATGTTCGCTATCACACGGAATGTGCTGGTTGAGATCAGGTAGCATGCAGCGAGCCGGGTCCGCTGTCACTTGCCGTTGACAAGCGATGCCCACGACCCTGCTTATCGAAAAGGAGGACAAAATGCAGAAACTACGTTACGGACTCATTGCGCTTTTGATGCTGTTGTGCTCGGTGACTACAGCCTCCGCCCAGGTGGGCGTCGGTATCGGGTTACCTGGTGTGAACATCGGGATCAACCTGCCGTTGTTCCCGGAACTCGTGCCGGTGCCGGGCTACCCGGTCTACTACGCTCCACGGATGGATGGCAACTATTTCTTTTACGATGGCATGTACTGGGTCTACCAGAACGATAACTGGTACGCGAGTTCCTGGTACAACGGCCCCTGGGGGCTTGTGGCGCCGGATGTTGTGCCGGAGTTCATCCTGCGTATCCCCGTGGGCTACTACCGGCATCCTCCTGGGTACTTTCGCGGATGGCGGTCGGATTTGCCGCCCCGCTGGGGTCAGCACTGGGGCCGAAATTGGGCGCAGCAACACAGAGGATGGAACAGGTGGGACCGCAGATCTGCTCCGGCGATCGCCCCGTTGCCTCACTACCAGCGGCAGTATTCAGGAGATAGATATCCCCGCCAGTTGGGGCAGCAGCATACGCTGCGCGGCCAGAATTACCGTTACCAGCCGCGTGAAACGATAATCCGCCAGCACTTTAACCAGCAGGCACCAGGGCCAAGGCCGCAAGGCCGGGAACACAATAGATAACCCGGATTTGTCCATCAGATCGAAAAACTCGTCATTTCTGTGCATTCAGGGTATGACGGGTTTTTCGTGGAAAAGTCCGGCGACAACGGCCGAAAAAAACCCCGGTGGCTTATTAGGCACCGGGGTTTGAATTTTTCGGAGCGGGAAACGGGATTCGAAAACTGCCTGATAGACCAGACAATTTCGATAAACCTCAATAACATTAGATAGCTATTAAAGCCATTCCATCGGTCAAACCCTATTAACATATATAATCTTCTTGTCAAATTGCCACCTCAACTTCCAAGTGACTCAAATTTATAACGGGATTCGAAAATTGCCAAGTGGGGCGATCAGCTCCGGGGATTCGTTGCGGGTGGAGTTGACCAGGGGAGAGACCGGCCACATCTCCATGAGGTTGTCAGGGTAGGGGTGGTAGAGCGCTTTCAGCTTCTCCGGGTCGGTCGTTTCCCGGTCGAGCCAGAGCTGGAACGCCTGCGGGTGGAAGATTACCGGCATTCGGTCGTGAAGAGGAGCGATCAGTTTGTTGGACGACGTGGTAAGGATTGTGCAGGATTCAACGGCTGCCCCTTCCGGGGATTTCCAGTGCTCCCACAGCCCCGCGAAGAAGATGGGGGAGCCGTCCTTGAGGCAGACGTAATGGGGCGTTTTCTTACCACCTTCTGCCCGCCACTCATAGAAGCCGGTCGCCGGTACGATACAGCGTTGGTGTCTGACGGCATGGCGAAAGGCCGGCTTCTCGGCGACCGTTTCGCAACGGGCATTGATCATCCGGATGCCGATGGACGGGTCTTTCGCCCACGACGGGATCAGTCCCCAGCGCATGACGGCGAAATAATTCAGCCCGTCGCCGGTCTGCCGGATCACGGGCACCTGTTGGGTCGGGGCAATGTTGTAGCGGGCCGGGAAAACCGGTATCTCCAGCAGAGCGAAGATCTCGGCGAGGAGTTCGGGAGGAATTTGCAGGGTGAAGCGTCCGCACATGGAGAAAAGTTTATCATCCCTTGCGGGATTGTCCAATCGGGGGTATATTCAGACCTGCAGCGGCCTGCTGCTCTATTTCGGGCTATTTAAGAAGAGAAACTTCCGATTTGAGCGGGCAGGAAGCACAACAGGCACGGTCACCCATAATTCCCGCTGGAGACAACACGATGACTTTAGAGATTCCTAAACGCGAACTGGGGAAAACCGGGGTGGAAGTGACCATCCTCGGCCTCGGCGGGGAGGGTGTTCTCCGTACCCGCGGCTACGACCGGGAGGCGTACGGCCTGATCAACCGCGCCCTCGACCTCGGCATCACCTATTGCGAATCGGCGCGGGCCTATGACGGGAGCGAGTCATACTACGGCCAGGCCCTGCGGGAGCGGCGAAGCGAGGTCTTTCTCACCAGCAAGTCCCACGCCCGCAGCAAGAGGGGGGCGCTGGCCCACCTCCATGAGACCCTCGGCAACATGCGGACCGACCACCTGGACCTCTGGCAGGTGCACGACGTGAGGACCGGGGATGAGATCGAGGAGATATTCGCTCCCGGCGGCGCCATCGAGGCATTTGTCGAGGCGAGGGAAAAGGGGCTTGTCCGCTTCATCGGCGTTACCGGCCACCACGACCCCGCCGTCATCCGCGCCTGCATGGAACGGTTCCCTTTCGACACCGTACTCCTCCCGGTCAACCCCGCCGAGCCGGCCCAGCGGAGCTTCATCGGCGAGGTCATCCCCCTGGCGCTGGAGAGGAAGATGGGGGTCATCGGGATGAAGGTCTATTTCCGCGGCCTCGCCACCAGGATACC
>JBGPID010000353.1:0-3471 GCA_041484725.1 Geobacteraceae bacterium
AGGTGACCTGAAGCGCGTAACGGGTAACGGTTTCCGGTGATTTTGTTCCATACGGGACCCGTGCCGTATCACCCAGGTAAATGGTGTCTTCCTGGGGAAGCGCCTTGACCACTTCTTTGAGAACGGTAAGGCCGCCCACCCCGGAATCGAATATGCCGATGGATTTCCAGGTCAATTTATCATTTTCTCCCTGTCCGGCAGGGGTGGTACTGCATGGCGGCCCAACCTGAGCGCCAGATGGGAATGACACTACGTTCAGACAGCCGATCGCCGGAGCAACAACTTGTCGTTGCAATAAAAAGATATATATACTATTTTATGGCCTTGGTGTTGTCAAGGCATTTGCATTTTGCCTTCAATTCAGATTTAATAATCATGCAACTGCTTTTTCACCCAGTATAACGCACTTTAATTATTCGCCAAATTTTTCTAAGGAAAAGGATCGCGTTCATTACATTGGAGGAAATATGGAAAATCAGGATATCATCGCCAAGACAAGGGAAGCGCTCTCCCCTTTCGAAACGGAAAATATCGTAAAATTCGTCAAGCATCTGAGCTTTTCGAACGTTATTGGAAATCCCTGGATGCTCGCCATCCTCTTGATAGTTTTTTTCTTTGCCATAATCAAGCGGTCAAAGCCTGTCTTGCTCTTACTGTTCACCTTGATCTCGCTTATGTGCCTGATTCACTACGCACTGCCGGAGAGTGGAGATCTGTCATGGTCCTCACTTCTCCCTCTCGTCGGCGGGGCTCTGGTGATCGGCTCAGTCCTGATCTATTTCATTTTTATCAAATCGGAGTGACCATTTGCACCGAGTCGGTTTCACTACAACTATCCCGCTGGAAGTGCTCATCGCCGCCGGCAGGAAACCGGTAGACCTGAACAATATTTTCATAACGGGGGGCAGAAGCAGCCAACTGGTCGAAGAAGCTGAAATGGAGGGGTTCCCCCGCAATGTCTGCGGCTGGATCAAGGGTATTTACGCCACGATCAGGGAGAGCGGCATAGGCGAAGTGGTGGCGGTAACCGAGGGGGACTGCAGTTACACCAAGGCGCTCATGGAAGTTCTCTCCATGGAGGGGGTGAAGGTGATCCCCTTCGCCTATCCCCACGCCCGGGACGCGGAAAGTCTCAGGTCCGAGATAGAAAAACTGATGCGCCATTTTAACGTCGGGTGGAGAGAGGTAAATCGGGCAAAGGAGCGACTGGACAGGATCAGACGCAAAATCCGGGAGATCGACCGGCTCAGCTGGGAGAAGGACTTGGTGTCGGGCGCGGAAAACCATTATTTCCAGGTGTCGGCATCCGACATGAACGGCGATCCCGACCTGTTCGAAGTGGAAGTGGATAACTTTCTCCGGCACGCTGCAGGCCGGAAACCCTTTACAGAGCGCATCAGACTGGCTTATATCGGGGTCCCCCCTATCTTCTCGGACATCTACCCTTTTTTTGAGACACACGGCGCCCGGGTGGTATTCAACGAAACCCAGCGGCAGTTCGCGATGCCTTATGAAACAACCGATCTGATCGAACAGTACCGTGCCTACACATATCCTTACGATATATTTCACCGCCTTGCCGATATCCTCCCGGAGACGGGAAGGCGCAGGGTGGATGCCGTTGTTCATTATGTCCAATCGTTCTGTTTCCGCCAGATCGAAGATCTGATCATTCGCAAAAAGCTTCCCTTACCGATATTGACACTGGAAGGGGACAAGCCGACTCCTCTGGACGCGAGGACGCGGATACGGATAGAGGGGTTCCTGGAGATGCTTGAACACAGGGGAAACGCGCCTTTTCCGCAATCTCTGCGTTGATCTTGCGAAAAAATCACGTTTCCCGGACAAATGGATTGAATATTGGAACTTGAAACGCAAAACTCGAAACTCAATATCGGTATGGACCTGGGAAGTCGCAAGGCCAAATTCGCACTGTTAGTGGACGGCAACATCATACGTCTGGCCGATTACGACACCATGCCCTTTTACAAGCGGTTCGGCAGAATGGAAGGGGAAGAGCTCTCCCTCGACCTGGCCGGGAGCGGTTTGTTCAGTGCGCAGGAACTGGCCCGGGCCGCCGTGGTGGTGACCGGCTACGGCCGGAACACCCTCTGCCTGAAAGGCGCACGGGTCGTCTCGGAGATCAGGGCCCATGTTGCAGGCGCCATCTTTCAGACCGGACTGCATGAGTTTACCCTGCTCGACATGGGAGGCCAGGACACAAAGGTGGCGCTGGTGCGGGACAACAGACTGGTCGACTTCGTCATGAACGACAAGTGCGCCGCGTCGAGCGGCCGCTACCTGGAAAACATGGCAGCGGTCCTGGAGGTGAGCCTCGACGAACTTTCCTCGCACTGGGAAGAGCCGGTGAAACTGGACGCCACCTGCGGCATTTTCGGGGAATCGGAGCTGATCGGCCAGATACTGCGCGGCTATCCGATCGCGAGACTCTGCGCCGGGGTGAACCAGACCCTGGTCAAGCGGATCCTCCCCATGCTCCGGCGCTTTCCCTCAAAAACTCTCGTCCTGGCCGGTGGAGTGGCGCTGAACTGCGCCCTGGTCAGGCTTTTGGAGCGGGAAACCGGTCACCCGGTAGTCGTGCCTGAGCACCCGCAGCATAACGGCGCTATCGGCTGCGCAAGCATTTAAAAAGCAGGTAAAGGTAGAGGCAAAGGTAGAGGAGAGTCAAAAAACTTTCTTTACCTCTACCTTTACCTTTACCTTTCTTCTTTGGAGGTAAAATGAAAATAAGCAGAAATGACTGGCTGTTTATTGCCCTGATCGTTGCCGTAGTTGCCGTTTTCGTGGCCATTTCAGGCAAAGAAAAAACCAAGAAAGTACCCTTCAACGACAATCATCGAAGCTTTTACGATATGGCCGCCAAGGATGGTCTGAAGGGGCAGAAGGCAGCTGACCAGGGTTGTCCGCGATGTCACAATGAAAAAGGGGGGATTCCTTTCCCTGGCAAACACCCTGTCAAGCCTTCCGCCGGCCCGATGAGCTGCCATCTGTGTCACAAGTACGACAAAAGCCAATTCCCCAAATAGGCAGGTGCATCTCGTGACGACCCTCAACCTAACTGCTGAACTGGAGCGGCTCATCGCAGATATTGTCTTAAAAATGCCTGAATTCGCCCATATTGACCCGACACGGGTACTGGTCTGTGTCTCTTCCACCCGCGGCGGCGGAGTACACGGCACTTACGCCAAAATCCATCCGCTCTGCTTCGAAAACGGAACCCGTTGCAAAACGATCAGTCGCGGGGTGCGCAGACATACCTACGAGATGCCCACCATTTCCCACCGTGGCGTGGAAATGCTCTATGTCGTATATTTCCTCATCCCCAGGTTTCTCAATCTCCCTTTCCGCGAGAAGTTGATCACCCTGTTCCATGAACTCTTCCATATCTCACCGGAATTCAACGGCGATATCCGCCGCTTTCCCGGCAAAAACTACGCCCATGGCAGCTCC
>JBGPID010000354.1:0-3468 GCA_041484725.1 Geobacteraceae bacterium
CTCACATCAACGTTTTACTGTCATCCATTTATATGGTAAAAAAACCTATGAAAAAGAAAGTTAAACCGGCGAGTAGCGATAAAGATCCTGCCGGTATTCCACAACAAACCGAGCCGTCACGAAAGGAGAGTCTCCTTTTCCCCATCGCCGGCATCGGCGTCATCCTCTCCGGCATGGGTTCGGACGGCACGATGGAACTTAAGGCCATCAAGGAGAAGTCGGGGCTGGTGGTAGTGCAGGAGCCTGCCACGACCAAGTTCGACAGCATGCCGCGCAGCGCCATCGACGCCGGACTGGCCGATATAGTGGCCCCGGCGGAGGAGCTGCCCGGCAAGATCGTCGCCTATCTCCGGCATGCCCCCATCATCGTCAGCCCCACGCCGGCTTTGGAAGAAAAGGAACAGAGCGCCCTGGAAAAGGTTATCATATTGCTCCGGGCAAAGACCGGCCACGATTTTTCCCAATACAAGAAGAATACCACGTACCGCCGGATCGAGCGACGCATGGCCTTTTCGGAGAAGCAGATCACCACCGCCGACGGGGGCTGGTTTACAGTGCGCATCATGCCCTACCGGACGCTGGAGAACTTGATCGACGGCGTGGTAATGACTTTTTCGGACATCACCGCGGCCAAGAAGCTGGAGGCGGAACTGCGCGAAGAAATTGCAAGGGTGAAGAGTGAAGGGTGAAGGTAAAAAGCATACTAAATGGTTTGTTCCCAAGCAGGACAAGCCGAAACCAAAGAATGTTTCACGCGGAGACGCGGAGACGCGGAGTAAACCAGGATTAAGAACATAAATAGCTCTAAGGTTAAACCATAAATTTTTTGTTTTTTGACTTTCTCCGCGTTCTCCGCGTCTCCGCGTGAGGCCGGTTTTGCAGAACTTTTTGCTGGCATATTGTAACGAAACAAATTGTAAGAGTCTAAAAGTTTTCAGCCTTCAGTCTATCAACCTGATTTTGAGGTTCAACAATGGCAATCGACAACGACAAGAGCCAGCCAACGCAAGCCGCTGATCTGCGCCGCCATGCGGAAGAGCAGTTGCGTGCGAAAACGGCTGAATTGCATTTACCCCGGACAGAGGCCGATATGCAGCGGCTCCTCCACGAATTGCAGGTCCACCAGATCCAGCTGGAGATGCAGAACGAAGAGCTGCGCCGAGCCCGGGAGGAGCTTGAATTATCGCGGAACAAGTATGCCGAACTGTATGACTTGGCGCCCGTCGCCTATTTCAGCTTTGATGCGCATGGAGTGATACGGGAGGTAAATCTTAGCGGCGCGCAACTGCTGGGGATAGAGAGGCAGCTGCTGGTCAATAAACCCTTTACTACTCTTATTGCCGATGCGGAGGGGAGGGAGATTTTTTCCAGTCACCTCACCCTGGTTTTGCAACGACAGGTCATGCTGAGATGCGAAATCAGACTCACGGGGAAAGACGGCACGGTGATCCATGGCCAACTTCAGAGCGTAGCGGTGGACCCTGGCGAAAACAGGGAAGGTTATATCTTTTCCTCGATCGTTGACAGCTCGGTCCGCAAACATTTGGAGGAACAGCTCATCGAAGCAATTCGGCAGCAGCAGGCTATTCTTGACAATATCCCCAATATCGCCTGGCTAAAGGACCGGAAGGGAAAGTATGTCGCGGTAAACGATCCCTTCGGCAGGGCGTTTGGCGTGGCTCCGAAGGATCTGGTCGGAAAGAACGATTATGATATCTATCCGCGGGAACTTGCCGTGAAATACGAGAAAGAGTCCATGGAGGTCATGGCGGCCTGCACGCGCACATATTTCGAAGAGTCCATTGTCGATCGGGAGGGGAAGGTTCAGTACGTGGAGAAGATTGAAACGCCAATCTTTAATGACACGGGGGCGGTCATCGGGATCATCGGCATCGCCCATGACATTACCAGCCGCAAGGAAACAGAAGTAACGCTCCGTCACGAAAGCACCCACGATATTCTGACCGGCCTCTATAACCGGACGTTTTTCGACGAAGAGTTGGAACGGCTTGCCCGTAGCAGAATGTTTCCCGTTAGCCTCGTGATGGCGGATATTAACGGACTGAAAACAGTCAATGATACCCTGGGGCATGAAGCGGGGGATAATCTGATCCGGTTGGCGGCCCGGCTTATCCTGGGAGCTTTCCGGACCGGGGACATAGTTGCACGTATCGGGGGAGATGAGTTTGCCGTACTTCTCCCTGGAACGGACAATAACGTTGCAGAGAACGCTGTCAAGAGGATCATGAGCGCCCCTGAAATCATCAATGGTCAGGTGAGCATAGCTTTCGGAATAGCTTCCGCGGAACACAAAGATCAGTTTGCGGAAGCCTTAAAGCTGAGTGACGAGAGGATGTATCGGGATAAACAGGCCCAAAGAAATTCTCGTGACCATGTGGCGAGAGTGATCGACATTCGTATCCCGGAGGCCGGATGAAAACAAGGGCACATCGTGATAATGACAAAAGAGAGGCAACTGCAGCTGCTGAACTGCGCCGCTGCGCTGAAGCGCGGTTAAGGTCGATAACAGCAGGGGAAAATCAACCCCGGACAGAGGCCGATATGCAGCGGCTCATCCACGAGTTGCAGGTCCACCAGATCGAGCTGGAGATGCAGAACGAAGAGCTGCGCCGAGCCCGGGAGGAGCTTGAATTATCGCGGGACAAGTATGCCGAACTGTATGACTTTGCCCCCCTCGGGTATTTCGTTTTTGATGCGGCTGGAGTGATACGGGAGGTAAATCTTGCCGGCGCGCAACTGCTGGGAATAGAGAGGCAACTGCTGGCCAATAAACCCTTTACCGGTTTTATTGCCGATACGGAGGGGAGGGAGATATTTTTCAATCACCTCACATTGGTTTCGCAACGACAGATCATGTTGAGATGCGAAATCAAACTCACGGGAAACGACGGCACGGTGATCCATGGCCAACTTCAGAGCATAGCGGTCGCTATTGAAAATAAGGCTGGTTATATCCTGACTTCAGTCACTGACGTCTCGGTCCGCAATCAGTTGGAAGAGGCGCTGCAGAATGCGCATGACAAACTGGAGTCAACCGTAAAAGAGCGGACTGAAGAACTGACCAGGGCGAATGCACAGCTCTTGCAGGAAATAGACGAACGCAAGAGAGCGGAAGAGTCGCTCCAGGGTGCGCTTACGGAAATAAGACTGTTGAGAGACCGGCTCAATGCTGAGAACGTCTTCCTGCAACAGGAGGTTGCCGGGGAGTACAACTTCGGCGAGATCATCGGGCAAAGCAATGCCATCTCGTATGTATTCTTCCGGATCGAGCAGGTGGCGCCCCAGGATGCGACCGTGCTTCTTCTTGGCGAGACCGGCACCGGCAAGGGAGTGGTGGCACGCGCCATCCACAGCAGCAGTGCCCGCAAGGACCGGCCGATGATAACGGTCAACTGCACGGCAATGCCGGCGAACCTCATCGAAAGCGAGCTCTTCGGCCGGGAAAAG
>JBGPID010000355.1:0-3459 GCA_041484725.1 Geobacteraceae bacterium
AAACCTCCGGAAACATACTATAACCTTCCCATGCCCATAGAAAAACACTTCGACATCCCCTTCATCGCCGCCCTTGCCCTGCGGGAAAAACAGATCCAGCAAAACTACCGCCCGATCATCGCGGTGCACAAGTGGTTCGCCCGTCGGCCCGGCACGCTGTTCCGTGGACTTATCCTCTCCGAATACAGCGACAGACCGCTTCGGGAGGCGTTCTACTCCTCCAACGGCCTGAAGGGGATCACCATAGCTGACCCGTTCATGGGTGGCGGAACTCCGCTCATCGAGGCGAACCGCGTCGGTTGCGACGTGACCGGTTACGACATCAACCCGATGGCGTACTGGATCGTGAACCGGGAGATCGAGCACCTGAACCTACCCGAATACCGCGAATCGGCGGAAAAACTCACATGCGATCTGGAGAAAAGAATCGGGCCGCTCTATCGTACCCGCTGCCTGGAATGCGGCTCCAAAGAAGCGCACGTCAAGTATTTCCTCTGGGTGAAAGAGCAGAGCTGTCGCCACTGCGGGAATGAATTCGACCTGTTTCCCGGCTACCTGCTGGCTGAAGACCGGCGGCATACGGAAAATATTCTCATCTGTTCCGACTGCGGTGATCTGAACGGCGTCAAAGACCGCAAGCACCCCGGCGCCTGTCATTCCTGCGGAAACGGGCTTTCACACGAAGGGCCGGCAAAGAGAAACAGATGCGCCTGTCCGAAATGCAAAACGGTCAACTCCTATCCCGACCCGGCACAAGGACCACCACGCCACCGCATGTTCGCCATGGAATACCACTGCCGCCGTTGCAAGGCGACCCACCAGGGGCGATTCTTCAAACGGCCTGATGTGGCCGACCTTGCCAATTACGATAAGGCCTCCTCCCTGCTGAAGAAAATCGGGACGCAAAATATCCCTGATGACGAAATCCCGCCCGGCGACGAAACAACCCGCCTCCTGCGCTGGGGGTATCGTCAATACCGGGAGATGTTCAATGACCGGCAGTTGCTCGGTCTCGAATTAAGCTGTCGGACCATTGCCCGAGTGCAGGACGAACGGATCAAAAATGCGCTGATTACCAACCTCTCGGATCTGTTGCGCTATCAGAACATGCTCTGCCGCTACGACACCATGGCGCTCAAGTCCCTCGATATTTTCTCCGTCCACGGCTTTCCCATCGGCCTGGTTCAGTGCGAGTCCAACTTCCTCGGAATCGCCAACGGCGGCGGAATGAGCGTGGGGAGCGGCGGCTGGTCTAACATCATGGAGAAGTATCTGAAGGCGAAGAGCTATTGCGACCACCCCTTCGAGACCCGCCACGAAGGAAGCAGAAAAATCCAGGTGCCGATTACGGGTGAATGGATCGGCGACCGGAAGAACGGCGATGAAGCGACGGCTACAAGGGAAGTCAGAATTCATTGCCAGAGCGCAACCACCGCGAACCTGCCGCAGGCATGCCTTGACGGCGTTTTTACCGACCCTCCATACTTTGGTAACGTTCAGTACGCCGAACTGATCGATTTCTGCTATGTCTGGCTTCGTAAACTGGTGGGAAAGGAAGATCCGGTGTTTTACCCCCGTTCCACCCGTAACCCCGACGAGTTGACCGGCAACATCACCATGGAGCGCGGTCTCGATCACTTCACGGAAGGTCTGTCCGCCGTTTTCCGGAATATGGCAAACGCCCTGAAACCGGGCAGGCCGCTGGCTTTTACCTACCATCATAACAAACTTGAAGCATATCATCCCCTGACGGTGGCCATTCTGGACGCCGGGCTCACCTGCACCGCATCCCTTCCCTGCCCGGCGGAAATGGGGGCGTCGATCCACATAAGCGGCACCGGCTCGTCGGTCGTGGATACTGTTCTGGTCTGCCGTTCGACTGGAACGATCCCGCGAAAATGGATTGTCGATGATCCTGAACAGATTGCCGCACTAGTCCAAGATGATCTGGAAAAGCTGAAAATCGGGGGACTCAAGCCCAGCCGGGGCGACGCCCTCTGCATCATTTACGGACATCTGGCCCGTCTCGCTATCTGGCGTCTCCGTACGAAGTGGGATAAGAAAAAACCTGTCCTGACGAAACTTGCCATTGTCGCAAAAGAGATTGAGAGATGCGGGACTGTCGAATCGATCGAAGGACATCTGACTGAGGAAGATTTACAGACACCTCTTCGAAACTACGCGTTTGTACATGAAGATGAAAGTCCCTATGGAGGCCAAAGCGATGAAATTTCCTTTTGAACTTTCCTTTGCCGAAGTACAGGCGGACCTTGACTCGTCCGTTACCGCTATATTTTCATGCCTCGAATCGGAGTTTCTCATCATGCCGAAGGGGATCGGCTTCATCGACTACCCCGTCTTCGAACGTGGTTACGAGGCACTTAAACAGGCAACCAGAGGTTTTGCCATTCTCGACCCCGAACCCATACTGCATAAGACCCTCGAAGCACCTGTCGTTATCCTGGTGCTGCGGACCATGCTGGGCTTTACCCCGCCGGAGTGGGCCTATGTTGCCAGTTCACAGACCGGAGTCGAAGTGAGCCAGGGATTTGTCCGTTCCCTGGACCGAAAAATACGGTTGTCGCCCCTTTCACCCCTTGCCGATGGGAAAGTCACACTGGTGCGGGTAAAGGCTTTGATAGACACCGCTTGCCATCTACTGAAAGAAGGGACGCCGGCAGTTGCGCCGGATAAAATCCACCGCCTCGACAAGGCCGACACCAAATCGGGAATGGGCGGAGTTCAGGCCTTGGCAGGCATGGGGGCGCCCTATGCGATGCTCCTCTACGAGCGCTTCCTCGGTCGCCCCTTTGCCGGGCACCGCGATTCGGTGAGTGATCTTGTGGGTGACAGTCTTGAGTCGGCCATTGAGGACGTGCTCAGCAAGGCAGGTATCAGTTATCGGAAAACTAAGCGGGCGGAACGCCTCCCCGGTTTCGATCAGACCCCCGATTTCATCATCCCGAGCGAGTTTAATCCAGAAATCATCATCGAGGCAAAGATCACGGAGGACGACGGAACGGCCCGCGATAAGGCGACCCGTATCCAGCATCTCGGGGAAATGAGCATGGCCGGCCAGCCCCAGGATACGCCTAAATACGAGGTCATCGCCTGTATTGCTGGACGGGGGTTCGGTGTGCGTCGGGAAGACATGAAAAAGATGCTTTTGGCAACAAGAGGCAAGGTCTTTACCATGCAGAACCTGGATCAACTGGTGGCTTGCACGCGACTCCGGGAATTCATGACAAAGTGAGAAAGGGTTGCAGTAGGGAAACATGTAGGTCGCTTCTACAAAATCCATTTTTCCGCTAACAGAAGACGATTCCCCTTCCCAGCAACAAAAAACCACTCATTGCAAAACCTCCGGAAACATACTATAACCTTCCCATGCCCATAGAAAAACACTTCGACATCCCCTTCATCGCCGCCCTTGCCCTGCGGGAAAAACAGATCCAGCAA
>JBGPID010000356.1:0-3455 GCA_041484725.1 Geobacteraceae bacterium
ACATCCTTGGAAGAGGGGGCAGGCAGGAAAAATCAGGGCTTGATGAAGATGCTGGGGAGGTTCCTGGCGGGAAGGAAACGGGTTACCGAAGAAGAAATCCAGAAACTGATGGATGCCGGGGAAGAAGAGGGGTTGATCAACGAAGAAGAAAACGAGATGATCCAATCCATCTTTGCCCTGGGGGATACCGTGGTGCGCGAGATCATGGTGCCCCGCACCGACATGGCGTACGTAAATGTGGATGCGACGGTGCACGAGGTCGTGAGTTCGATAATCGCCTGTGGTCATTCCCGCATACCTGTCTTTGACGGCACGATCGACAATATCGTAGGTCTCGTCTATGCCAAAGACCTGCTGAGATACTGGGGGATGGATGAGTCGGCCGTGCTGTTGAAAAATATCCTGCGGCCCCCCTATTTCATCCCCGAGACCAAGAATCTGGAGGAACTCCTCCACGAGTTCAAGAAGCAGCGTATCCATCTCGCCGTCGTTGTCGACGAATACGGCGGCACATCGGGACTTGTGACCATCGAGGACCTGCTGGAACAGATAGTCGGGGATATCCAGGACGAGTACGACCTGGAAGAAGAGTGGCTGGTGGAGGATGCGGACGGCTCGGTCGTGGTGGATGCCCGGCTCCCCATCGAGGATCTGGAAGAGCACTTCGGGATCGAGATCGCAAGGGAAAAGTTCGACACGGTCGGGGGGCTGATTTTCCATCTGACCGGACGGATACCAGCTGCGGGTGAAGAGGTGGATAGCGGCACCATCCGTCTGACCGTCCTGGAGGCTGATCTGCGTAAGATCAGCAAGGTCAGGATAACGAGGATGGCGGAAAAGGTGGAGGAAACGGAAGAGTAGTGGACTATCAGAGATTGGCAAAGCCCGATATTAAGGCCGGGACGCGGCGGGACTATCCATTGGCGCTCCTTGCGGGAGCGCTCCTGGCGCTCTCTTTTCCGAAACCGGATATTTCCGTTCTGGCCTGGTTTGCCTTTGTCCCCCTGCTCCTCGCCATCGCCAAAAAAAGCCCGGCCCGGGCATTCAGGCTCGGACTGGTCTGTGGGCTTTCCGCCTATGGAGGGATACTCTACTGGCTGAATATCGTCATGACTCTATACGGCAAGCTCCCATGGGCCATAAGTTTCTGCCTTTTTCTGATACTTGCGGCTTACCTGGCCTTATTTGTTGGGATCGTAGCCATGTTGGTACGAAGAGGGGAAATTGCCGGGATATCGCCGCTCCTTTCATTCCCCACCCTGTGGGTCGGATTTGAATATCTGCGCTCTTTTGCTCTGACCGGCTTCCCATGGGCAAGCCTCGGCTACACCCAGTACCGGGTTCTCCCCCTTATCCAGATTGCGGATATAACCGGCGTGTACGGCCTGAGCTTCCTCATTGCCCTGGCCAATGTCGTGCTGCTCTGGATCATCAAGGGCGCCGTCATGAGGGGACATTCTGTCTATCCGGCAAAAAGCGCGGCGCTGCTGCTTCTCCTGCTGGTCCTGACCCTGGGGTACGGTTTCATGCGGCTGAACAGCGTTGAAAGCGGGGCGCCGCTGAAAGTGGCGCTGGTCCAGGGGAATATCCCCCAGGACGTCAAATGGGACCCGGATTTTCAGGAATCGACGGTTGCCGTTTACGAAAAGCTCACCCGTGAAGCATGTTCAAACGGCGCAGGCCTTGTGGTCTGGCCTGAAAGCGCGCTGCCGTTTTACTTCCAAAGCGGAGGAGAATATACCCGCCGGGTTAAATCCCTTGCCGCCAAACTCAATACCTTCTTGGTGGTCGGCAGCCCGGCCGCAGAACAAAAGCAGGAGCAGATCAGGTACCTGAACAGCGCATTTCTGCTGTCGCCGGCAGGCACTGTGGTTGGCCGGAGCGACAAGATTCATCTGGTGCCCTTCGGCGAATATGTGCCGCTGGCAAGGCTGCTCCCCTTTGTGCACAAGCTGGTGGTGGGGATAGGAGATTTCTCGCCCGGGGAAGGGACAATCCCTCTTCGCATCGGCAAGGAGAAGATTGGCATTCTGATATGTTTTGAAGGGATCTTTCCGGAATTGTCGCGCAGCTATGTCCAGGCCGGGAGCCGTCTGCTGGTGAATATCACGAATGACGCCTGGTACGGCAGATCATCGGCTCCTTACCAGCACCTTTCGATGACGGTCTTCCGTGCCGTGGAAAACCGGGTACCGCTGATCAGGGCCGCCAATACCGGCATTACCGCGATCATCGACAGCAGGGGGCATATCCGCGGGATGACCCAACTTTTCAAAGAGGAGTATCTTACCGGCGAAGTCCGGTTTGGAACGGTTGAGACGATCTACACCCGATACGGCGATGTTTTTGCCGGGCTTTGTCTGGCTTTATCGGCAGTCATCATGGTGCTGGCGTACAGGAGAAAGGTGAGAGGGTAATCGCCTGTTTTGCGGCAAAACTTCCCGAAACCTGTTAGACGGGAAGCAGCTGCGTAGCGGCAGTCATTTTTTTTGTGGAAGGTAAACGATGCTTTCAGGTAAACAGAAAAGATATCTCAGAGGGCTTGGCCACGCTCTCAAACCGGTGATCATGGTCGGCAAGGGTGAAATTACCGCATCCCTCCTCAAGGAAACCGTTGACGCCCTGGCCTCCCATGAACTGATCAAGGTGAAGATCCTGGAAAGCTGCCTGCTGGGACGCGACGAGGTGGCCTCGGATCTTGCCGTCGCCACCGGGGCCGAGGTCGCCCAGATTCTGGGCCGGACGATCCTGCTTTACAGGCGCGCCGAAGAGGCGAAGATCGAGCTGCCGCCGGGGAAAAAGGGAAAATGAAGACATGGGATCAGACAATGGAGCCAAAACTTTACTAGCGAGATTATTCGTTCCTATCAAATAAGGATTACATAATGAAAATCGTGATAATAATCCTTTTCCTGTAAAATATAGACCCGCATGCCTTTTCTGACCCTCATGCCCGTTCATGCCCGTCGGACCCTGCCATTCCATTTGCCCCGATGTTTTCTGGCGTGCTTTCTGGCGGCGTGATGATGTGTAGTTGAATACCTTACAACTGTTGCCGCCGCCACCAGCTTGATGCTGTATGGCTGAGCCTGACTGGCCTCACAGGTGCTTCGCAGTCGGTCTACGGCAATCTTCGCAGTTTCCCATGTGGGGAGCGCTTCCTGGTCGCCGCCCGGTGCCCTGAAGAGCGCCGAGGCCACCGTGGAGACATCCCGCCGGAACTGGTTGAAAACATGAGGGTTCCGATAGTTAATGCGGTTGGTAAGCAGGATCACGAACAGGTCCTGTTTCGGATCTATCCAGATTGATGACCCGCTGTAACCGGTGTGGCCGAATGATGTCTCGGAGAAGAAACTCCCTTTCGGCGCAGAAAAGGGGGAGTCCCTGTCCCACCCCAGGCAGCGCACAACGGCGCCGCGGTTGCTGAAATAGGGGGCGGTCATCTGGTTAACCAC
>JBGPID010000357.1:0-3453 GCA_041484725.1 Geobacteraceae bacterium
ATCTGGTCGATGGTCTTCTCCTTGCGGCCGGCTTCCTCTTTGAGGCAGGCAATTACCCCGGACTTGAGCATGAGGGTAACGGGTAAACGATCCGCGCCCGGACTCTTTGCCGTCTGTCGTTCTATCGGACCTCCGGCCGGTTCGTCGTCAATGGGCCGCGCCGCGACGCCGGCATGCGGATCCGCGCCCTGCGCGGCAAAGCGGAGCGCGCTCTCCTCGTCGAATGCAGGCTTGTGAATGGGTGGCGTGCTCTTTGAACGGGTCATTTCCCCACCTCCTTAAGGATACCTTTCACCTCGGCGGCGAGGGCCACTATTTCGCTATGGGCAGTCTTGTCAAGCCACTCATTCACCGCCAGACCCCGGGCCAGGGCCTCGCTGTACGCCACGCGATAGCCGAGGCGGGTGGTCAGTTCCTTCAGCCCCAATTCGTTCCGGGCCGCCTCGCTCAGCTCATTGGCTTCCCGCGTCCGGGCCCTGAACCGGTTCCAGACGATCCGGACATCGATGTCGGCACGGTAGCCGCGGGCTGCATTGATGGTCTCAAGCAGATCCGCCGTTGACCAGATTTCCGCTGCGCTCGCCCCCAGCGGCACAAGGCAGAGCGTGCTCATGACGATGATCGCCCGGGTCATCTCGGCAATGCGGGGGGGCGCATCGATGACGATGTAGTGGTGGTTCGCGGCAAGCTCTCCGGCCCGGGTTATCAGCTCCCGGTAATCGCGGACGGTGGCAAGGGTGAGATTGTCGGGCGGAGATTCCGATTTCCGCACCGCATACCATGACGCGCTTGTCCCCTGGGGGAGGTCACAGTCAATGAGGGCCGTCGGCTTCTTTTCCGAAAAAACGGCCGCCAGATTGGTGGCGATGGTTGAACGTCCGACTCCTCCCTTGACCTGGATGATACCGACTATCTGCGTCATTGTCTAACCCCGCGCGCCTCATCTCATAATGCATGATACATTTTTAGTATAATCGCCGGCAAATTACAACAAATTGTTGCCTGCAACCGCCGGAGAACGGTTTGAATGAACCTTGCGCCGCAAACGCCCCCTTATTTAGTTTCCATCCGGAAACGGTTCTTTCCCGCCCTAGCGGCGTCAATCTTCGGGCTTGCTTGTGCGGCGTACCGATGTACGCCTCCGCGCAACCCCTCGATTTCCTTGCCAGGACGAAAAATCCCTCGTTCCCAAATTGGAAACTAATAGTGTCTCATCCGGAGTTTCCGGATGGACACTAGCTAACGGATTTTGACTGATCGATTTTGAATATGAAGAACAGGAACGGTAAAAAACGGGTAGTCGTCGCCATGAGCGGAGGGGTGGACTCTTCGGTGACCGCCGCTCTTCTTCAGGAGCAGGGGCATGAGGTGATCGGTATCTCCATGCAGGTGTGGGATTACGCAAAATTCGCCGCCGCCGACGGGGAGAAGTTCGGCGCCTGCTGCTCGCTGGACGATATCCATGACGCCAGGAGGGTCGCGGAGCAGCTCGGCATCCCCTTTTACGTGGTGAACTTCGAGGAAGAGTTCCAGCGGCTCGTGATCGACGACTTTATCGCGGAATATTTCCGCGGCCGCACCCCCAACCCCTGTGTACGCTGCAATCAGTGGATCAAATTCGAGTTGCTGCTGAAGAAGGCGCGCGAGTTGGCCGCCGATTTTCTGGCAACCGGCCATTATGCCCGGATAGCCCAGGATGCCTCTGGCCGTTTTCGCCTGCTGAAAGGGGTGGACGAAGGGAAGGACCAGTCATATTTCCTCTTTACCCTTAAACAGGAACAACTCGCTGCAACCCTTTTTCCCCTGGGAGGGATGACCAAACAGGAGGTGCGTCGGCTCGCCGCGGGTTTTGGCTTGCGGGTCGCGGAGAAAGGGGAGAGCCAGGAGATCTGCTTCGTCCCCGATGACGATTACATCCGCTTCCTCGAAGAAGCATGCGGGAAAGATCGCCTCTCCGGGGATATCGTCGACAGCCGGGGCAATCTGCTCGGAAGACACAACGGTACCTACCGCTACACCGTGGGACAGCGTAAAGGGCTCGGGGTCGCCCACCCCCATCCTTTGTACGTACTAGGTGTGGATGCCGCCCGGAAAGAAGTAATAGTCGGGGGGAGGGATGAACTCTCCGGTGACCGTCTCATTGCGGCAGAGGTAAACTGGATCGCCCCTCCCCCCGATTCGGTCATCGAGGCGGCCTGTAAGATCCGCTACCGCCAAAAACAGGTGCCCTGCCGGATTCTCCCCCTGACCGAAGATCGTGCCGAGGTGCGTTTCCTCAAGGGTGAGAAGGCGATCACGCCGGGACAGGCGGTGGTCTTTTATCGTGAGGATGAGGTACTGGGGGGCGGCTGGATAGAAGGGAATTCATGCAACGAATAGCCATTACTACACTTGGCTGCAAGATCAACCAGTTCGAATCTGCGGCCATGGCCGAGAGCCTTGGTCGAGAGGGTTTCCTGGTCGTGCCGTTCGCGGATGAAGCGGACATCTACCTGATCAACACCTGCACCGTAACTGCCAGGACCGACGCCGAGTCGCGCCGGTTGATCCGCCGCGCCCGGAATCGGCAGCCGGCGGCAAAGATCGTGGTCACCGGTTGTTATGCCCAGGTGGCCTTTGACCAGTTGCGGGAGATGTCCGGTGTGCACCTGATCCTCGGCAACAGCGAAAAGAAGGGGATAGCCGAACTGCTGAGGGAAATAGGCGAAGAGCCGCGGGTACTTGTTTCCGACATCTCCCTGGAGCGGCAGGCTGCGGGGATTACACTGGAGAGTTTCGCCGAGCATACACGGGTGTTTTTGCAGGTGCAGAACGGTTGCGATGCATTCTGTTCCTACTGCATCGTCCCTTACGCAAGGGGGAGGAGCAGGAGTGTTCCGCTCGCGGAGGCTCTGGACGGAATCAGGTCGTTTGCCGGCAAGGGTTTCAAGGAGGTAGTCCTGACCGGAATCCACCTTGGCGGGTACGGCCTTGACCTGACCCCCCGCCAGAGCCTGCTGGGCCTCCTGACCGCTGTCGATGAAGGGAAACTTGTGCCGCGTCTGCGGGTAGGTTCAATAGAACCGACGGAGATCACTACCCCCCTGGTCCGCTTTTTCGCCACCTCGGAAATCATCTGCCCCCACCTCCACATTCCGCTGCAGAGCGGCGATGATCGGGTCCTGGAGCGGATGAACCGGCGTTATAACACGTCCCGGTTCCGGGAGGTGATCGAAGAGTTGGCGACCACGATTCCCGATATCTGCATCGGCTGCGATGTTATCGCCGGTTTCCCGGGCGAGACGGACGGGGAATTCGAGACGACGTACCGGCTTATCGATGCGCTCCCAATCGCCTATCTCCACGTTTTTCCCTTTTCCCCCCGCCAGGGAACGCCGGCCGCAACCATGCCGAGCCAGGCGCCGGGCGGTGTCATCCGGGAACGCGCCGCGGCCCTGCGCCGGCTCTCGGAGC
>JBGPID010000358.1:0-3452 GCA_041484725.1 Geobacteraceae bacterium
CTTGCCAGGACGAAAAATCCCTCGTTTCCGAATTGGAAACCAATAGTGTCTCATCCGGAGTTTCCGGATGGACACTAAATATAATAGGGGAGAGGCCGCATGGCCTCTCCCCTTTTGAGTTTGTTGATCTGTCCCGCTTTTCGGTGGAATAAAGGTGATAGGGTTAAAATGTTGCGCCCCTTTATTTACTGCCATTAAATAAAATGGACATCATCCGTTGCGGCATTAATGATAAAGGCTTTTTCGTTGTTGCTGTCCGGGTCGGCAGGAAAGAAAATAAAGCCAACTCTATCCAGAGAGTACCCCTGAGTATAACCGACCAGCGTCTCGTCATCTTTAAAGCGGACCCTTATCCTCTTGCCAAGGCCCACCCTCTCGATATTCAGTTTCTCCTGGTATAGGGAATCTCCCTCAAAGCTCTTTACGAAAAATATCGCCTTCAGATTATTAAGGTTAATCTCATAAATCTTGTTGTTGTCCATATTGCTTATATGGAAGATATCCTTGTTGGGGAAAAAATCCGCCGTTGTTCCCTTCATAATCTTCCCATCGGTAAAATGAATAACAATTTTATTTATCATGATGTAATACCTCTCACTTATCGAGATTTCAACGGCTTTCCGATATTTGACGATAAAAACCTGCGTGGGCGGCTGGAGGGAAATATATCTAAGTTTTAGGTATTTTGTCCATATGTTTCTCATTCATACCGGTTGATTTCCCTAAATACTTCATGCATATTCGCCGATAAGGGGAATAGCCGGCAAAAATATCGGTGCAGCGCTACGCGCGATGTTGGGCCTGCAGCCTTGCCAACATGGAGAGACAAAGGAAAACAATAGAAACAATACAGGAGGCACCTGAGTGGCGGTTATTACCTTTGAACAGATCGTGGATGCCTTGATGAGCGCCACCAAAGAGACGTTCCTGAACTACATGGGGATCGAGCTCATAACCGGTAAGGTGGAAAAGCGTGTTGCGCGGGTGGATTCGGATATCACCGGCATAGTCGGCGTAGCCGGTGACAGGGTGGGCTATATCCTGGTCACTACCAATAGCCCTACTGCCCGGTTCATTGCGAAGGAGCTGCTTATGGAGGAGGAGGCTGACGATGAATGTATCCGTGATGCGGTCGGCGAACTGACCAACAATATTGCCGGTTGCCTGAAAAGCAAGTATCACGAACATTATGGAGGGGTCGCCCTGGGGCTTCCCCTGGTGGTTTCCGGCCGGCTCCGGATGATCGGCGATACCCTGGCGGATGAAGCGAGCATCAATATCCAGTGCAAGGGGATAACGATCCCGTTTTCAACGGCCAACGGAAATATCTCCCTGAAAGTCATGATCTATATGTAAGAGGCACTCTTCCTCACGCGTACCTTATGTCCACTATCTCGTACTCCTTAAAGCCCGAAGGCACTTTTGCCCGAACGGTATCGTCAAGCTTGTGGCCGATCAGGGCCTTGCCCACCGGCGAGGTGCAGGATATTTTACCGAGCCTGATATCGGCTTCGTCCTCGCCGACAATCTTGTAGGTGATCTCTTCGTCTGACACTGTGTCGTAAATGGTGACCGTGGCGCCGAATACCACCTTGTCGGGCTTCAGCTTGGAAAGGTCAACCACATAGGCCCTGGCAAGCTTATCCCCTAGCTCCTTGATGCGCCCCTCGATGAAGCCTTGGCGATGCTTGGCCGCATCATACTCGGCATTTTCCGAAAGATCGCCGTGGGCCCTTGCTTCAGCAATATCCTGTATAACCTTTGGCCGCTCTTCCCGGATCAAACGCTTCAATTCTTCCTGCAGCGCATCGAAGCTTTCTCTTGTCAATGGTACGGATTGAGACATCTTTCTCCATGCTCCTTTTTTCGTCCAAAAAGTTGCAGGAGCGCTCTTCCGGGCGCTCCTGCCACAACCATTACCTCTATTCGTTTCTCACCCCAGGTATTCCTGAAGCGACTTAACTCCCAACTGTTCTCCCTTCATGGCGATAATGCCGTCAATCGCCGCCCTAGCCCCCGAGATGGTGGTATAGTATGCGACATTGTACACCAGAGTATTTCTCCTGATGGAAAAGGAGTCAGCAACAGCCTGCGCCCCCTGGGTCGTGTTGATCACCATGCAGATCTCATTGTTCTTGATGGAATCGACGATATGGGGACGCCCTTCGAGCACCTTGTTGACCACCTTGACGGGTATCCCCTTTTCCTTGAGAAAGGCCGCGGTACCGCGTGTGGCAACAAGTTTGAAGTCATTACTATACAGTTTTTTCGCCAGCGAAACAATATGTTTTTTGTCAGCGTCACGTACACTCATAAAAACCTCGCCGGATGTGGGGAGTTTTACACCGGCGCCCAGCTGGGCCTTGGCGAAAGCCCTGGCAAAGTTTTCATCAATACCCATGACTTCTCCCGTCGATTTCATCTCCGGACCCAGGAGGGTATCTACCCCCGGCAGTTTGACGAACGGGAATACCGACTCCTTGACTGCAATATGACTGGGCCTGATCTCCGCAGTAATCCCCAACTCCCGCAGTGACTTCCCGCTCATGATCCGGGCAGCCAGCTTGGCAAGGGGCCTGCCGGTCGCCTTGGAAACGAAGGGTACGGTCCGCGAGGCCCGCGGATTTACCTCGAGGATGAAGATTTCACCATCCTTTACCGCAAACTGGACGTTCATCAGCCCCATCACGTTCAGCTCCAAGGCCATCAGCACTGTCTGGCGGCGGATCTCCGCGATAATTTTGGCAGATAATGAATAGGGGGGAAGGGAGCATGCCGAATCTCCGGAATGGATCCCCGCCTCCTCGATATGCTCCATGATCCCCCCGATCACCGCTTCATGCCCGTCACAGAGGGCATCCACGTCCACCTCGATGGCGGAGTCGAGGAATTTGTCGATCAGTATCGGGTGCTCCGGAGAGGCCTGCACGGCGGTATGCATATAGCGGCGCAGTTCGTCCACCTCATAGACTATCTCCATGGCGCGCCCTCCCAGAACATAGGAAGGACGGACAACCACCGGATAACCGATCCGGTCGGCCACTTTTTCCGCCTCTTCGAAGGAGCGGGCGGTGCCGTTTTCCGGCTGTCGGAGTTGGAGTTTGTGGAGCATCACCTGGAACCTCTCCCGGTCCTCGGCCCGGTCGATGGAGTCGGGTGAAGTCCCTATGATGGGGACCCCGGCCTTTTCCAGCGACACCGCAAGTTTCAACGGGGTCTGACCTCCGAACTGGACGATCACTCCCTCCGGTTTTTCCACATCGACGATATTGAGGACATCCTCATAGGTGAGGGGCTCGAAATAGAGCCGGTCCGAGGTATCGTAATCGGTGGAAACCGTTTCCGGATTGCAGTTGACCATGATGGTTTCAAAGCCGTCTTCGGCCAGGGCGAAGACGCCGTGCACGCAGCAGTAGTCGAACTCGATCCCCTGGCCGATGCGATTCGGCCCC
>JBGPID010000359.1:0-3442 GCA_041484725.1 Geobacteraceae bacterium
CAAGGCTGGCAGGGGTAACGGAACTGACCGTCGGTGCCGGAATGGCCGCTGCGGTGACAGTGAAGAGTAAGGAAGAGCTTCGTGTAGGTCAAGAGAGTACGACGTTGACAAGAACTCGGTGGGCTCCGGAACAAACGCTGACCGGCATGCTGATCGAGGTGGCGGTTACCGTGGCTGTGCCATGGGTAACCCCGGCGTTGCTGAAGGTTATTGTGGCGCCGGTCAGGTTGGTGCCGGCTATGGTTACGGTCTGATTGACGGCACCCTGAACAAGGCTGGCAGGGGTGACAGAACTGACCGTCGGTGCCGGAATCGCCGCTGCGGTGACGGTGAAGGCGCTGGAAGCGCTGCCGCCGGCCGTGGTGACGGTGAGGGTGCGGGCTCCGGTCGTCGCAGTGGCGGCAACTGTGACGGGAACGGTGATGGAAGTGGCGGTAACCGTGGCTGTGCCGGTGGTGATGCCGGTGCCGCTGAAGGCAAGGGTCGCGCCGATGAGGTTGGTGCCGCTAATAGTCAGGGTGCTGTTCGTCGTCCCCTGGGCCATACTGGTGGGTGAGATACTGCTGATGGTTGGTGCTGCGGTGGCAGCCGCGACGGTAAACGACGGCAGGTTGACCTTCTCCCATCCGTGCTCCGCATTTGCCGTACCCGTATTGGTGTTGTTCGGGTCGGGAGTCCATTTGGCACCGAAAGCCGCACCGGATGCATCATATTTGTTACCGTACCACGCTATCACCCAGGTATAGGTGCCCGGCGTTGTCGGCGCCGGTGCGGTCAGGGTTGCCGGATAGGTGGTCGAATTCCCCATGCCGCTGGCGGTGCCGGTGGATCTTGCCAGTTCGGTAACCCCGTCCGGGGCAAACAAGGTGGCCCGGAACCAGCCGTTTTTGTAACCGCCGGTCATGGTAACCGTTACGGTCTCGCCGGGGGCGTACGAGGCCTTGTTAGTCGTACCCGCCACATTGATAGTGCTCTTCGCGCTTGTCGGATGGGTGCCGTGGGAGTGGCAGCCGTTGCAGGAGGCCACGACCGGTGCCATATGGCAGTTGACACACCCCATGCTGGTGAAGTAGTTTGATTGAGCCTGTGCCTCCGTTCCCCACAGCTGGAACCCTGCCAGAACTACTGCGCAGAAGAACAGCACCGATGCCGTACTGGTGATCTTCAACTTACTTCGGATTGAACGAATGACTATTTGCATGCTTACTCTCCTCTTCTTGATGCGGTTCAGTTGCCGCCACGGTGTTAGAGGTTCGTTGTTGGGGTTACTGTTTCATACCGGGTATCCGATTTTGCGGTTGGGACGGATCGTTGCATACCCCGTTTCCTCTAAGGGCTTCGATACGTAATGCCCTTTTACCTCTTCATTACATCCTTATTCCTTCAGTCAGCCACAAAAAAAAAGCCGGGGCCGCATATCTAATGATATTTCGGCAACCCGGCTGTCTCGGTGAGATCCTTTAGGCTTTCCGCCCCATCCTCGCGGATGGTTAAGTATTATCGTGTACCAACAATTTATTTTGATGATGTTTCAATATAAAATACTATAGTTACCTTATTTGTCAATATAAACTTTTTTAATACTACATCTTACTTGTCGTGCTAAATTGTTTTATTATACTACATCATAATTGTCGTGATGAACTATTTATATTTTAATTTTACTTTTTCCAGCCTTTTCCGATTCTGAATGTTGACCTGCTTTTGCAGGTTATCATCTCCAGCGTAACCGCGAGGAAAAACAGCACCAACACCCTACTGTTAATCTTCATGTTAAATCTCTTCATTCTGTTTGCCCTGCATCAGATCGTTTGTTGCACCTGCATATCTCTCCATCCGTTGTCGTAACCCATTACGTTCTTTGCCCGGGAAAAAACCTTGCCATGCCTTAGGCGAATCTCCATTTTTGAGCGGTCCGACTGTTTTTCCGAACTTCCCGGTTTCGGTCCCTGATGAATTTGCCAAAAAAAAGCCGGGACCGAATATCGTGGAATATTTCGGCGACCCGGCTGTCTCTGTAAGACCCAGTAGGCTTTCCGTCCCATCCTCGCGGATGGTTTAGTATTATCGTGTACCACTAGACTATCAAGGATAGTGTAACAAACCTTACCCAACTAAACTGATAAAGTCAAAAAAAAGATTTTTAATAATGTATTTTTTATGTTACTGATTTTTATCAGGTTTGTCCGGCCGGCTTACGGAATTCCGGAGAATTCCGGGATAGATAATACCGATTTCCCCTTGACTTCCTGGGAGTGGCTTCATATTATCCCCCTCATGACCCCTGCAAGGTAAATCGCCGTAAGGAAAGACCATGGGCAAACAGCCAAGAAGCAATCCCTATCCCGCTATTGACAGTCATGTTGATCTTCTCTATGACCTGATCCGCCGCCATCCTGAAATACCGCTTCAGGAATTGCCCGATGCCTGGGTAAGCCTGCCTAAGCTCGCAGAAGGGGGGGTGCGCGTCATCGTCTCCGTCTTTTATTGCATGGATATCTATAACGGTCCGGTGAAGGCCGCGGATAATCTCCGATATCTGCTGGAATACGCCGAGAAGAACCTGCAGGGTCTTAAGACCATTCATACCGCGGAAGCGCTTGCGGAGTATTATCATGGATCGGGGAAACCGGGGGGAGTGAGGCTTCTGGAAAACGCCGATGCACTTCTGGAGTTCCCGCCCGAAGCTCTTAAACGGAGGGGATTCCGGGTCATAGGGCTCACCCATTTCGGCAGTAACCGGATATGTGACGGCAACGCCGTACCGCACCCCACCGGTCTCACCCCAGCGGGACGGAACCTGGTACGGGAACTGGAACGTCTCGGCTTCGCCATTGATACGGCCCATCTGAACGATCCGGGTTTCCGGGATGTCGTAGACCAGTTCTCCGGGCCTCTTCTCTCATCCCATACCGGCCTCCGCGCTTTCCACGATACACCCCGCAATCTATCCGACGAGCAGGTCCGGACCATTCTCTCCCGCGGCGGAGTCGTGGGGATCGCCGCCTGCCCCGGGATCCTCTCCGCAAATGGAGAAGCGGACATTTCCCAGGTATTCCGCCAGATCGACTGGCTCGTGCAGAGATACGGTCCGGAAGGGGTAGGCATCGGCTCCGATTTCGGCGGATACAGCACCATATGCGACAGGTTCGAGGACCACACCAGGTTCCCGAGGCTGGCGGAGTTATTTGAAGAGGCGGGATATTCCGACGCCGCGGTAGCCGGGATCATGGGAGGGAACTGGTTCCGTTTCTTTTCCAGACTGCTCGCCGCTTCACCAGCGGAGGATAGTCAAACGGGGTAATATTTTTCCTTGCCTACATCCGATTTTGTAGGCGCGAATCGGGAAGGTGACTTCTCGCGGTGGTCAATGACCATTGGCTTCGCCAGCAAAAGCTGTTCGCAACATTGAACTTGACCTTTTCGTGTCCACAATGTACAC
>JBGPID010000360.1:0-3427 GCA_041484725.1 Geobacteraceae bacterium
CGATTCAGCTCCGCATAAAGATCCATCCCCGCTGCATGGGAGGTCATATAGGCAGGGAGCGGGATTATGCTCCCGGATCTTACCCGTTTAACGCTTATACGCACAGTATCCATGAGAGTATTGCAAAAAGTCGGAATTCAGGAAAAACGAGGCGCGAGGGCCGAGGTTCGAGGCATAAATCCTCGTACCTCACACCTCGACCCCCGAAGTTAATAGTCGACGGTCAGAAGGTGAGCCGGGCCGCGGGGAATGTAACTCCCCCCTCCTTACCCATAAGCGCAAGCGTAACATGCCGGTCGTTAAACAGATGTTCAGATAAGCCTTGCAGAGATTTGGCGGTAACCCGGTCAAAACCTTCCATTATCTCCTGGAGAGGCTGGTGCCGGCCGAAATATATCTCGTTCTTGGCGAGTTTGGACATCCTGTTGTCACTGCTTTCCAGCGACAGAAGAATGTTCCCCTTCAACTGCTCCTTGGCGGAATCGAGCTCGATCCTGGAAACCGCTTCGGTTTTCAGCCTTTTGAATTCACGCAGGGTCAGGTCGATCACTTGAGACAGGGATTCCTGGCTCGTCCCTGCATAAACGGCGAGTGAGCCCGCGTCGGAATGGGCAACCATATAGGAATAAATGGCATAGGCAAGCCCCAGCTTTTCGCGCACCTCCTGAAAAAGCCGGGAACTCATGCTCCCCCCCAGGATGGTATTCATGATATGGGCCTCGTAACGGTGCTCATTATCCTGAGGCAGAGCCTTGAGGCCAAGGCATAGATGGACCTGCTCAAGGTCCTTCTCGACAACGGCGACCGTTTTCCTGTACGTCGGCCGACGGACCGCTTTTTTCCTCGAACCGGCCGGAATGCGCCCGCACATCTCTCTGAGCGAGTGCAGCAGTTCCTGGTGGTCGACCTTGCCGGCCGCGGCGATGATGATATCTTCCGCGCAGTATTTTTCATTCCGGTAGCTGACGATGAAATCGCGCGAGAGCCCGCCCACGCTCTTCGCATTGCCGATTATCGGCATTCCCAGAGGGTGCCCTTGCCAGAGATTCTGGGAGAAAAGGTCATGGATATAATCATCGGGGGTATCCTCCAGCATGCTGATTTCCTGTAGGACAACCTTCCGCTCTTTTTCAATTTCCTCCGGGTTAAATACCGAATTAAGGAAAATGTCGGACAGGATGTCGACCGCCTTGGGGAGGAATGCATCGAGCACCTTGGCATAGTAGCAGACAAATTCACGGCTTGTGAAGGCGTTAAGTATCCCTCCCACTGAATCGATTTCCCTGGCAATATCCAGCGCGCTACGCCGCTCTGTCCCTTTGAAGAGGAGGTGTTCGATGAAATGAGCGACGCCGTTCGACTCCCGCCGTTCGTGGCGGGAGCCGTTGGCAACCCATATCCCTATGGAAACGGAATAGGCATGGGGAATATTTTCGGAGATGATCCGTACACCATTATCTAGTACAGTTTTGTTGACCATGATAAAACTTTACCCGGTAGCGCCTGAATATCAAGCTCATTAGAATTAATTTTCAGGCGGTTTAGCGCCCAGCGCCTCTTTCCGGGAAAGCTTTATTTTCCCCTGTTTGTCGATACCGATGCATTTCACCAGTACCTTGTCGCCTTCATTGAGAATATCGGTTACATTCTTGACCCTTTCCTTATCCAGTTCGGAAATATGCACCAGACCGTCTGTACCCGGGAATATCTCGACAAAGGCGCCGAATTCCATGATCTTTTTCACGGTCCCCATGTAAAGCTTCCCTTCTTCCGCTTCGGCGGTCAGGTCGCGGATCATCTTGATCGCCCTCTCGCACGCCTCCTGGTCGGTACTGGCGATATTGATCTTACCGGTATCATCGATATCGATGGTAACGCCGGTCGACTCGGTTATGCCGCGGATATTCTTTCCGCCGGAGCCGATGACGTCGCGGATCTTGTCGGTCTTGACATAGATGGTGGTGATGCGCGGCGCAAAGGGAGAGAGTTCTGCCCTTGCAGCCTCGATGGTCTCCGCCATCCTCCCCAGTATATGGAGCCGCCCCTCCCGGGCCTGGGCAAGGGCTTTCTGCATGATCTCCTTGGAAACACCGCTGATCTTTATATCCATCTGCAGGGCTGTGACCCCGGCGGCAGTGCCTGCCACCTTGAAGTCCATGTCACCCAGGTGGTCCTCATCCCCGAGGATATCGGAAAGGATCGCCACCTCATCCCCCTCCTTGATGAGCCCCATGGCGATACCGGCGACCGGCGCAGTGATGGGGATACCGGCGTCCATCATGGCCATGGAGCCGCCGCAGACCGTGGCCATGGACGAAGAGCCGTTGCTTTCCAAGGTATCGGAGACGATCCGGACGGTGTAGGGGAAATCCAAGTGGTTGGGTAGTACCCTCTCCAGGGCGCGCTCCGCCAGCATGCCGTGACCGATCTCACGTCGTCCCGGTGCAAGGCGGAAGCTCGTTTCACCCACCGAGAAGGGGGGAAAATTGTAATGGAGAAGGAAGCGCTTTCTGTTCTCCCCGTAGAGAGAGTCGATGCGCTGCTCGTCGATGGAGGTCCCCAGGGTCGCGGCAACCAGGGCCTGGGTTTCCCCCCTGGTAAAGAGGGCCGAACCGTGAGCACGCGGCAGGAGCCCCACCTCGGTGCTGATCGGCCGGATGGTCCTGGTATCACGGCCGTCGATCCGCTCGCCGTCCTTCAGGATATGTTCGCGCACCAGCGCGTATTCGAAATCGCCGAGGAACCCCTTGATCTCCTTGCCGCGCCCCTCCCCTTCGGGAAGAAGCGCCGACATCGTCTCCTCCAGTATTGCATCGATCCGGTCGTGGCGCTCCCCTTTCGCTTTGATCCTGACCGCCTCCTTCATCTTTCCATAGGCCAGTTCCTTGACCCGGGCAGTGAGCGCCTCGTCCGCTACCTGCGGAACAACCTCCCGCTTGGGGACGCCGGCCAGCTTGCGCAGTTCCTCCTGGGCGGCAAGGATCGGCTGGACGGCCGCATGGCCGAAGAAAACCGCTTCCAGCATATCCTCTTCGGCAACAATCGCCGCTCCGCCTTCAACCATTATCACCGCATCACGGCTTGCCGCTACGATGATCTCAATGTCGCTCTTTTCCAGATCCTCCGCAGTCGGGTTGGCCACGAACCGGCCGTCGACCCGGCCCACCTTGACTCCGGCAATCGGCCCGAAGAACGGGATGTCGGATACTCCGAGCGCGGCCGAGGCGCCGATCATCGAGAGGATGCCGGGGTCGTTGTCCTTGTCGGCCGAGACAACAGTTGCCATGATCTGGGTATCGTTTAAGAAATTCTCCGGGAAAAGGGGGCGGATCGGCCTGTCGATGAGACGGCAGGTCAGGGTTTCGTTTTCGGAAGGTCGCCCTTCGCGCTTGAAGAAGCCGCCGGGAATCTTGCCGCCGGCATAGGC
>JBGPID010000361.1:0-3414 GCA_041484725.1 Geobacteraceae bacterium
CTGACCACGAAGGTCTCCGACATGACGCTCGGGACTACTGTCGTGCCGGTCACCCACGTCGATTCGTTTCGTTTGTTTGTTCAGGAAGACATTCCTGTTTTCCCAGTGACGGCGACTGGAGATGTAACTTTGATGACGTGCCCGATAAACAAGAGACGCACTGTGTATGGGGCATATTTTGGTTTGTCGACCGGCACCTGGACTGCGAGTCAGTGGAAATGCGGGAGTCCAAAGTTTAACATCCTGCCCGTAAAGACATTCTCTGCAGGCGGGGTCGGATACTACTACCCCGCGGATATGCCCTCGTACATGGAGCCGGGCTGGGTGTGGGGGCTCTACATAAATACGTTCACCGGGGCGGGGATCGGGAACTGCTCCCTCATGTACTCTGACGAGGATATCACCTGAACGCTCACGGCGGCGCGTTGATCTACTTCGCGCTCGCCCTCCTAGGCGGGCAATCGCAGATGCCCCATGGCACAACGATTGTTCCGCAACCGGTACCCGGAACTATTCCGGCACCCGCACCTATTCCGGCACCCGCCCCGGCGGCCATTGTACCGCCTAGGCCGGACTACAGTTTGTATCCTGGTCCGACTCCCACCGGCACTCCCATCGTAAATGGTTTTCCGTATGGCGACGGACCGTATTGGCAGGTGCCGCCTCCTGGGGTCACCCCCTTGTATGATGTTCGGCCAACGGCGCCGTTTACGCTGCCGCCGCTGCCGCCGTCCGATGTGGGCAATATCGCCCCTCCCGGGCCCTCGAGCTCGTTTGTTCCATACACCGGCCCGGGCTCTGTTGTAATTCAGCCGTCACCCATTGGTCAGCAGATGGGCTTGCCCTATGCAGCTCAAGATGGGGTGACCGGCACGCTGGACCTCGGCGACGGTACCCTCCATTCCGCCGTCCACTTGGTAGATGGGACATGGCTGGTCCCCTGGGGATGGGTGCAACTGCAGTGGTCAGCTGTAGGCGAACTGCTCCACGCCTGGAGCATCACGCAGGCGAAAGGTTATTTGGATCCGGTCTATTGGGTCGACCAGATAGCGATAGGGGGATATCCGGCAGGACTGCACGGGATGGTTCGATTTGATTCCTGAACTGAGGGTGGAGCGTGAGAAAACGCGGCGCGAGGTCATTCTCGCCGGGCGTGACCTGGCTGTTATCATGGCGAAATCGCCACTGATCCAGTTATTCGCTTTTGTTGCCCTGGTGGAACTCGCGCAAATGGTGCGGCCCGATGGAAAGAATCAGCTGATCAGTGATAATTGGGGAACGGCGATGGAAACCCTGGCGATCACTCAGGGCTCGCTTCAGAGCCTCGGAGCTGCAGTTAGTGAGGTTGGACCTATCGCGATGGCATTGTTAGCCAAATGAGGGACCCCATCATCATGGGAATGGCCATCATTGGGCTATGTGCGATTAGTCTATTCCTGATCTCGATGGAGCCTGGCAGTCAGCTCATCGGCGTCGGTATCACATCGATCGCCTCTATTGCTGGAATCCATATCGCGATAAATTCAAAGTGAGAATCCGGGCGTACCAGCTAACGAACGCAGCCCTCGGGCAGATGCGGATATTGCTGGAACCCCTGCCCTCGAAGTGTCGGAAAATCATGGCACTGTGGAGTCTATGGGAACCATAGCGTTTTGACAACTTGAACCTCCGTCGAGTCCGCAGACTGACGAGGTGAAAGTCCGAGCGTAGCGAGGTTATCGGTCCAGGCACCAGGCAACGGGCCTCGGGATACACCGGTAGGAACTCTGTTCCGCAGGGAGGGGAGGGGAGGGGGAACATCCGGCCAGCTTTACAGTTGCACGATTTTTTATTGAATCTATCCACTCGTCCGACTGATAAAATAGTGCGTCCCTCCTAGTTGACAGGGATGATAAAATACATTTAACAGGATGTTAACTGATTTTCTACTCACCGGCATGGTCGCCGGCGCGACCGTCGCTCTCCTTTCTACTATCGGGCTGTGGTACGCGTTCACGACAATCAAGCGCAGGATTGATCGCGCCATCGTGGGATTCGTATCGCAGCCCGATAAGGACCACCCCTCACCCCTGGCCGTCTGGTTCGACCAGGCTGCGTCAATCCTATCTGCGCGCCTAATACTGCAGGCCAAAACTACGCTGATGGGAATGGCCAGCGTCGACGCCAAGGCAGAATCAAAGGCAGAAGCTTCTGCTCTTAAGTCAGCCCAACCCGGCCTGGCGACAATTCTATCCCTCCTGCCTGGCAGTAAACGGCTCATGCGGAATCCCGCCCTCATGAGCCTCGCCGCTGGCCTGATGGATAAGGTAGGGGCGGTAGGGGCACCAGCTGCTGCGCCTAGGAACGGGAACGGGAACGGGATCACATCTCCATTCAAGCTATGAGGTGAATTGATATGGCTATGCCTGCTGGGCTTAAACGCTACTGGGCGAAACATCGCCGCAGCTCGAGCTCGACAAAAAGGAGAAGTACTCGTATGGCAAAGCATCTGGCAAAGCATCGTCGCCCGGGCATTCGGCTACCCCTGGCCGTAGTAGCAGGGTTCATGCCCCTGGTCAGCCGAGAAATCTCGGTGACCGCACAATACGGCCTCGGAGCTGTTCCTGGCGATGTCGCGCAGGCATTCCTGCCCTACAACCCTACGACACGGAAGTTCGACACCTCCGGCCTATCCGTGGGCCTCATTCCTGTCGTGGTCGGCATCCTGGTCCACAGGGTAATCGGCGGGTACCTCGGAGTCAACCGGGCGTTGGCTGGCGCGGGTATTCCGTTTGTGAGGATATAAAAAAATGGCTTTCCATGCACAGAGCTCAGCCCTCACCGCAGCGGGCGATACGACCAAAACGCTAATCGACACCATACAGGTGCCGCAGACGGCAACAGCTATCGTCGGGGTGTGGGGTCATGCCCTCGGCGGACCGGGCTCGACCACCCTGGAAAATTTCACCGGGATAATTGAACTGGAATCTCCCGATATCGCACTACAGCCGATGCAGTTCCCGCTGGATTGCGTCGTGGTCCTGACGTCAGGGTCCGTGGCGATTTCGCCCAGAGTGTGGCCGGTGAACATTCCCGTCCACGGGGGTGAACGCATATCCGGATATGTGACCATGGATATGGCGATTACGGTGGCGAACAAAGCTCGATTCGGGTTCATCTACCAGTAAAATGCTGCAACTCAGTCCTCAAGATCCGGTGCCGCCTCCGGCGAGGATGCGGGCTACGCAGTATATCGGACGTGACCTGATTGGTAAGTTGGTGGATCGATTCCACCTGACCACGAAGGTCTCCGACATGACGCTCGGGACTACTGTCGTGCCGGTCACCCACGTCGATTCGTTTCGTTTGTTTGTTCAGGAAGACATTCCTGTTTTCCCAGTGACGGCGACTGGAGATGTAACTTTGATGACGTGC
>JBGPID010000362.1:0-3411 GCA_041484725.1 Geobacteraceae bacterium
GTTACAAACTCGGGAGGATGCTGCTCGGTCGCACTCCCCAAGAGCTGCACCTGAAGCACGAGTTGTCATGGCAGTATGCGCTGAAGCTCCTCGATAAACAAGGGACCTCGATACTCCTCGGCACATCCATAATCGGCATTGTTGCCGCAATTATCGCCTATTTTCTCTGTTACTACCTGGTGGTCCGTTTCCGACGGAAAGACGAGGCACTTGCGGAACTCACCGAGGAGATGGAAGAGGTGGGAGATGATCCGGACAAGTAAGCTGAAGAAAAAAGGGGAACCAATCGGCTCCCCTTTTTCGTGCGTTGATCAATATTTCTTGTTTAACGGTGTACACGGTACGCTGAACCCAAAACGTTACTTCCCCAGAAACGGGTTCAGCACCATATAGGTTACATAAGCCACGAGACCTGAAGCCGGTATGGTAAGGACCCACGCGGTAAGAATCCGGTAGGCTATTGTCCAGTTGACCGCCGACATCCTTTTGGAGAGGCCTACGCCGAGTATGGAGGAGGTTATGACATGGGTGGTGCTGGTCGGCAGACCGAATGCGGCGGCCCCGAGGATAACTCCAGCGGAGGCCGTTTCCACGCAGAAGCCGTGCACCGGCTGCAACTTGACGAAATCCCTCCCCACCGTCTTGATGATGCGCCAGCCGCCGGCTGCCGTACCGAGCGCCATGGCCGTCGCGCAGATGATCATCACCCAGGGGGGCACCTGAAACGTGCTCAGGTAACCGTAGCTGACCAGCGCCATGGTAATGACCCCCATCGATTTCTGGGCGTCGGCGGTGCCGTGGGAAAAGGCCATAACCGCCGCAGAAAGTATCTGCATACGCCTGAACCGCTTGTTCAGGGAGTAGGGGGAGCTGTTACGGAAACACCACATCATAATCACCATGAAAGAGAAGCCGAGGGTTGTCCCGATAACGGGGGACAGGACCAGGGCCAGGACGATCTTTTCCAGCCCCTTCCAGTGGAGCGTCGCCATCCCCGCATGGGCGATGACCGCTCCCATGAGTCCACCGATGATGGCGTGGGACGACGACGAAGGAAGCCCGTAATACCAGGTGATCAGGTCCCAGATGATCGCTCCGACAATGCCGGCCAGCACCACCATCTGGGTCACGTTGGCCGGATCGACGATCCCCTTGCCGATGGTGGCGGCGACCTTGGTGGATATCATCGCCCCGGCGAAATTGAGCCCCGCGGCCATGATGATCGCCGCCTTTACCGACAGGGCCCTGGTCGAGACACAGGTGGCAATGGCATTGGCCGTGTCGTGAAAGCCGTTGACATAGTCGAAGACGAGCGCGGCGGCTATGACCAGAACCAGCATGACAAGAACTGCCTCAGGCATTTTTCAATACCACGCTTTCCAGTATGTTGGCGGCGTCCTCACACTTGTCCACGGCCCGCTCCAGGGTTTCGTAGATCTCCTTCCACTTGATGATCTGGATCGGGTCCTTCTCCTCATGGAACAGGCGACTGATCACCTCGCGACAGACCCGGTCCGATTCGTTCTCCAGGGAGTTCACCTCAACGAAGCACTCGTTGATATGCTCAATCTTGCCCCCCAGCAGGGAAACCCCCTTGCTGATGACCTGGCACGCCTTGAGGATCAGAAACGCCAGCTCCTTCGCTTCCGGGGTGGGTTTTTCCACGTTGTACATGACGAACCGCTGGGCCGAGGCGTCGATCAGGTCAAGGATGTCATCCAGGGCAGCGGAGAGGGCATAGATGTCTTCCCGCTCCAGGGGGGTGACGAAGCTCTTGTTCAGCTTCTTGATGATCTCGTGGGTGAGAGAGTCCCCCTTGTGCTCCACCTCCTTGATCCGCAACTGGCTTGAAGCCGGATCATGGTAATTATCGAGCATATCCTTGAGGAGTTCCGCTCCTTCGATTATATTCCAGGTCATCTCCCTGAACATGATAAAAAATTTCTCATCCTTGGGTATCAGTCCGAACATCTCAACCTCCAAAGGTCCGGGGATTAGCTCCGGAGCGCATTCTTAACAAACTTGTAACAAATAGCATAATTCACCCGAACTTCCCACTGAAATTTTGAAACCGCAGTTCCTGATCCCGTTTCATAAACCGAATTCACTTGATTTTACCCGTGAGTTCGCCTATCTTTCACGGGCCGAATCCATGAAACGGAGAGAATAACCATGCACCTTTCCCATGCTGCCATACTCGGCACGCTCCAGGGGCTGACCGAGGTCCTTCCCATCAGCAGCTCCGCCCACCTGATCCTGGTCCCGTGGCTCTTCCACTGGCCCGAATCGGGACTCACTTTCGATGTGGCCCTCCATCTGGGGACGCTCATTGCCCTCTGCCTCTACTTCTGGCGGGATATTGTCGAGCTGACCTGCAGTTTTTTCAGCGCCTTTTCCGGTAAGCGGATGAATACCGCGGCCAGCCGTCTTCCCTTCTACATCCTTGCCGGCACCATTCCGGCGGCCATAGCCGGCAAGACCCTGGAAGCCCCCATAGAAGAGATGTTCCGCAGGAGTCCCGCATTCATCGCCGCCTTTCTCATCATCTTCGGCCTTATCCTTGCCTTTGCCGACACCACCGGCGCCAAGCGGTGGAAAATGGACCGGATCACCCTGAAATACGCCCTGATAATCGGCCTGGCCCAGTGCCTGGCCCTCATTCCCGGTGTTTCCCGCTCCGGTATCACCATCACCGCCGCCCTGTTCCTCGGCTTCAACCGGGAAGCAGCGGCCCGCTTCTCTTTTCTCCTGTCGCTGCCGGTGGTTGCCGGTGCTGCGCTGTTAAAGCTTGGGCATCTGGTCAAGGACGGGGTCCCGGCCGATGACATGGCCCCTATGCTGATCGGCATCGCCACTTCCGCCTTCTTCGGATATTTCAGCGTCCTCTTTCTGCTCCGTTTCGTGCAGCGCAGCTCCCTTTACCCTTTCGTCTGGTACCGGCTGCTGGCCGGGAGCGGCATGCTCGTTTTCATTTTCTTCATCCACTGAAGCCCTGCCGGGCTTCTCGCCAATATGACGCAATGCCCCCTGAACGTCCCCAAAAACCACTGTATGCAAACTTCTCCATTGAAATTACTTCTTAAAGCTCGTATCATTCCAGCTGAGCAGCAATCCGCTACAACATGCCAAAGGGCGGCGCCGGGAGAGTGAAAATCCGCATTCCGTGGTTCCGCGTCCCCTGGAGGGGAATGCCTTGCCTAAAGAAAACACCCACATAATGTTTATCAATGATATTGTTAATTCGCTGCAATGCGACGAAACAAGGAGCAGATTGCAGGCTAATTATGAGGTTTTATGCTTTGGCTGCGTTATGGCCGACACTTTTTTTTATTCTTCCAACAAGGATATTGTTAAAATATCGGAAAAACTCCATGGCAAAGATGGCGAAAATACAAATGAGTTGACATTCGA
>JBGPID010000363.1:0-3371 GCA_041484725.1 Geobacteraceae bacterium
ATTTTGGACCTCCTATTGCTGATTCACACTATAACACAAACCCCAACATCGACTTTCGTGAATTCTATTACACCGCCAAGGGAAAATTCGGCGAATTTCTCGCCGGCCGCGCCCTCAACCTCTTCCAGGGGCAGAACATCCTCAACGACATGACCCTCTTCACCGCAGGTGTTGTTGACATGCAAGCCGTGCGTGGCGGCACATCCTTGGGCCATATCGGCTACGGCTATCTCTACGCCAACTTCGGGCCCCAGTTCCGCTACACCACCCCGGACATGGGCGGCGTCAAGGTTGCCTTTGAAATTGGTGAACCATATGCCATCAGTGGCGACTCAGCAAAACAGAACGTACCCCGCCTTGAGACCGAAATCTCCTATGCCACCACCTTCAAGGGCGGCTCCGTCCATGCATGGCTGGGAGGTATCGAGCAGACCGATACCCGTTCACAATTTGACTTTCGTCCGGGTGGACACAACATCTCCCTCGGCGTAGCCCCTGGCTTCAATGTCCAGTTCGGCCCTGTCGGCATCATGGGTTCCGGTTATTACGGCACCGGTCTCGGCATGGTCAGCACCCAGGACGGTGCCATATTCTCCAATCACACCGACAGCTTCAACGGTGTAGATGATTTTGGAAACCAGAGGACAAACTGGGGCTTCCTCGGCCAGGTTACCTACCAGGTGACCGATTCCGTAAGGCTGGCGCTCAACTACGGCGCGAACCATCAGAATAAGACAGACGCGGAATCTCTTGCATTCGCTGGTATTGGTCCTGATGGTTTTGAAGACTTTGGAAATGTAATGAAGTGCCAGGAAGCTGCTGTCGCTCAGGTCAATTGGAACCTGAACAAGTTCACCCAGTTCACACTTGAGTACATCTGGGCCCAGAACACCACACAGGGTGGTGATAGAATGCAATCCAACCAGGTTGCCCTGGGAACCGTATTCTTCTGGTAAGCTGCTTATAACATCTGCAATTAGATAAAGGAGGGAGTCACGGCTTCCGGGACTCCCTCCTTTAAATAGCTCGGAATCTAGTACCCAGCGGGGAAACAGCGTGTGAAAGCACGACTCAGGGGGGTTTTCCCGCGAACCACCGTTTAATAGGCACCTCCCGCCATACAGCCAAAGAAGTCTGTCTGGTTAACAATGTCAGCACAAATCATAAGGAGGGGTAAAAATGGTAATAGCACTTTTGGTTATAATATCACTGATGTGGATTCCTTTGGGACTGTTTTATCTTGGACAGGGCGATGCGAAATCCTGTGGCGCGGTTTCCGGTTTTGTCGGCCTCATTGTTTACGCAGGCACCATAATCATGTTTGTTAACGGCGACGCAATGAATGGACTTTTGTTCGGCAGCTTCGGAACACTCTACCTGATGGTGGCGTATTGTATTCTGGGCGGTATTGAAGACCTGCGCTCCCTGGGGAATGTGAGTTTGACTGTAGCCCTGATATGCGCTGTGTGCTGCTGGTTATTCCTTACCGGCGGCGGTGTAAAGCCCGATGGCGCGACCATTGTTGGCAAGAGCCTCTATCTCGCCTTCATGACCGGATGTTTTACTCTATTGACAGTAGTGGTATGGGCTGTTACCTATGGCAAAGTCACTGCGAAGCTCGCTGGCGTGCTTCTCATTGCTATGGCTTTAATTGATCTGCTCGTCCCCGCCTTTGATCTGCTCGGTTTCGGGAAACTGCCGTTCTAACAATTTTGGGAAGGAAACGGTTGAGTGATTTAAGGTAGTAATACAGGATTATCCTCTTGAAAAACAATGGAGAGTAACAAAAAAGCATTCCCTCCCCTTCAAGGGAGGGAATGCTTTTTTTTTGGTAATGTAACATATCGAATGTTTTGGCCTGTCTTTTGCTGATATTAAGATTCACAGATTGGGGTATAAAGAGAGCCGGCAGTGCGCTTTTGCATAAATTTACGGGAAGTGACGGAAAGGGATATTTAATGATGGATAAACAGGCAAAACGATTAATGGCGCGTGTTGTGGGTTGCTTCATGACGGCGCTAATGTTTGCGGTCGGAGTCACGGGTTGTTCATACATACCGTTCATGCATGCCGACAAGAGTGAGCAGAAAGAAGAGAAGGCCGTCAGGACCCTCTGGAAATCCAGTGAACAGTACGTGGCGATTGAGAAACAGGACCGCCAGGCTGGCGTCCCGATGAAGGCCAATGAACATTTAACGGAAATTTCCGTGGAACGGATCCGCATCGCGCTCGAATCGATCGATTTCCGCCCACAGGACAAGGACAAGTCCATCTCCCTTTTCAATGAACCCGAACTCAAAATTCTGCCCGAATATATAGCCGAGGGACTGGCGCTGGCAGGACCCGATGAGGATGTCACTTTTGCCATTATCGGCAACTACGTAGAAATGATGGGAATATTGAAGAAGCGCATGGTAACTACCGGCAGGGTCTTTTGCCAGGACGGACAGATCAACATCATCTTCGGCGATGTTCACAGGATACTGGCCGAAACAATGGGAATACCGGAAGACCGGCGCCTTAATCCGTTTCTTCCGGGATCCCGGGGAGGATCTGTGGGAAAGGCGGAAGGGATGCTGTTGCCGAAACCCGGCGGTGAGATATTTGCCAAGACACGCTCGGACTGGATAGTATTTCCCGTGCAGGGCTCTGAAACCCCCTATACCCCCCCGGCCGCCAGAGTGGATAGCAGCGCCGCTCCAGGCACCGCACCCGTTGCAGCACCCGGCGCAAGAACCATGACTCCGGCCGCTGTGCGGGATACCGGCGGCGCCGCCGGCCAGGACCTAAGGCCCGTTTACCGGGAGAGACCGGCGCCGGCCGCCAAAAAAGGGATCGAAGAGCGACTGATGATACTTAATGATCTGCGGAACAAAAAGTTGATTTCAGACGAAGAATACCGGACGAAGCGCATGGATATCCTCAACGATCTTTGAGACATTACCGGCGGACAATAAAATCAGCGGACAGTGGACAGCGGACAGTAAAACCAGTTCCCTGTTCTCTCTCCCCTGTTCGCTTTTCGCTGAATCCCGATGAGGAGGTAATTCATGCAAAGCCGTGACAAAATTTACATAAACGGCGAGTGGGTGACGCCACAGGGGAATGGCCTCCTCAATGTTGTCAATCCGGCAACAGAGAGGGTGATCGGTCATGTTCCGCAAGGAACGGCCGAAGATGCCGCCAGGGCTGTCGCTGCAGCGCGCGCCACTGCGGAGAAGTGGGCATTTACCCCCAGGGAAGAGCGCGCGGCGTTTCTGGCAAAACTGCAACAGGGACTAAATGCCCGTTATGAGGAAATTGCAACCACCATCACCAGTGAGGTGGGGATGCCCCTCAAATTCTCCCGTCGTATCCAGGTGGGGCTTCCG
>JBGPID010000364.1:0-3367 GCA_041484725.1 Geobacteraceae bacterium
ATCTTGCTCATGAAGGTGCTCCCCCCGCCGGCGCCGAATACCGACTGGCTGCCGCTGGCGCCGAAGGATGCCCCCATTTCCGCGCCCTTGCCGGACTGCAAGAGTACAACGGCAATCAGACCGAGGCTGACGATAATATGCACTATTACGAGAAAGATATACATGTATGTTTGGTTTCCTTCGAAATTTTTATGAATTTAACTTTTTACCATAGTTGGAGGATAAATAAAAGAAAAAACTATTCTCCGAAATTAACGATGGCACCAAACGATTCCGCTTTCAGACTGGCGCCACCCACCAGTGCACCGTCAATATCGGGCTTCGTCATCAGCCCCTTGATGTTTTCCGGCTTAACGCTGCCGCCATAGAGTATGCGTATTTTATTGCCCGTTGCCTGGTCATAAATCTCAGCCACGCGCCCTCTGATAAAGGCATGAGCCTCCTGCGCCTGGTCGTCGCTGGCGGTCTTGCCGGTGCCGATCGCCCAGACCGGCTCGTAGGCTATTATGACATGTTCCAGCTGATCAATGGTAATACCTGCCAGGCCGCCGGTCACCTGTTTTTTCAGAACAGCGAAGGTTTTTTCCGCCTCGCGCTCAGCCAGGGTTTCGCCGATGCAGAAGAGCACAATAAGACCCGCATTTATTGCCGCCTTGATCTTCCTGTTCACGGTTTTGTCGGTTTCCCCGAAATATTGCCGCCGTTCCGAATGGCCTATTATCACATGGCTGCAGCCGGCATCGGTCAGAAGTGTGGGAGAAACTTCCCCGGTAAAGGCCCCTTCTTCTTCCCAGAAGCAGTCCTGGCCCGCGAGCATGATATTCGAGCCGGCAATGGCCTGTTTTACGCAGGTCAAGGCGGTAAAAACCGGGGCAACGACGATCTCGACATTACGGTTTTTTTTGACTATCGGAATAAGCTTGGCGATGAGATCAACAGCTTCCCGGTTTTTTTTGTAGAGCTTCCAATTGCCGGCGATGACATGCTTTCTCATATAACCTCCTTAATCTGATTAGTTGCCTTCCCTCATATCCAGCTTTTACCCGTGCTCTTCCAGGACCTTGATGCCGGGGAGCTGTTTCCCTTCCAGAAGCTCCAGAAAAGCGCCACCACCGGTGGATATGTAGCTGATCTTGGCAAATTCCCCGGCCCGGTGCACCGCCGAATCCGTGTCGCCGCCGCCGACTATGGTCAGGGCATATGAGTTCGCAACTGCGCTGACCATGGCATAGGTGCCGCGGGAGAAGGCATCCATTTCGAAAACTCCCATGGGACCGTTCCAGATGATGGTCTTGGCGTTTTGCAGCGCCTCGGCGAACAGGGCAACGGTGGCCGGGCCGATATCAAGGGCCATCCATCCATCGGGGATCTCCTGGATCGTGGTGACCTTGGTCTCAGCTTCCGGCTGGAAGCGATCGGCAACCACGCAGTCCACCGGGAGATAGAACTTGATCCCTTTGCTGCGGGCAAGTTCATATGTTTTGCGGGCGGTTTCAATGAGATTTTCTTCCACCAGCGACTTCCCCACGTTGTAACCGAGCGCCTTGATGAAGGTGAAGGCCATGCCGCCGCCGATGATGACCTTGTCGACCTTGTTGATGAGGTTTGCCAGCACCTCCAGCTTCCCAGAAACCTTGGCGCCGCCGAGGATCGCCACAAGCGGCCGGATAGGGTTGTCCATAGCTTTTTCAAAGAAGTTTATCTCTTTTTTCAGCAGAAAACCTGCCGCCGCAATCGGGAAAAAACGGGTGATCGCCTCCACCGAGGCATGGGCCCGGTGGGAAACGGCAAAGGCATCGTTGATATAGATATCGCAGCCGTTAGCGAGCGCCTTCGCGAAGTTCTCGTCGTTTTTTTCCTCTCCCTCATAAAAGCGGACATTCTCCAGCATCAGGACGTCACCCGGCTGCAGGGCGTCGATCATTCTCTTTACCGCATCGCCGATACAGTCCGGAGCAAGCCGCACTTCTTTGCCTAACAGACGGGAAAGACGTTTCGCCGCGGGGGCCATGGAATATATCTGCTTCCATTCCCCCTTGGGCCGCCCGAGGTGAGAAGCAAGAACAACCGAGGCACCGGCATCGAGAATATAATTGATGGTGGGGAGGACGGCACGGATGCGTGTATCCTCCGTGATATTCTGATTTTCATCGAGTGGTACGTTGAAGTCCACCCGAATGAAGACCTTCTTCCCCTGTAGATCACCTATTTCATCAATATAGCGAATTGCCATTGTAACTCCTTTACGAGAAACTAGGTAAAGGTATTCGTTCGCTTCGCTCTCAGGTATAGGTAGAGAGAATCTTATTCTGTACCTACTACCTCTACCTTTACCTTTATTACTTGGCTATCAGTTTAAACAGATCAACGACACGCTGGGAGAAACCTTTTTCGTTGTCGTACCAGGAGATGACCTTGACCATATTCCCCCCAATCACCTTGGTGCAGCTGGCATCGACGATGGATGAGAAGGTATTGCCGTTAAAATCGATGGAAACCAGCGGCTCCTCGCAGAAGTCCAGAATCCCTTTCAAGGCGCCTTTGGAGGCCTTCTTGAGGGCTGCGTTGACCTTCTCTGCATCGGTATTATTGTTCAGGGTCGCCACCAGGTCGATCACGGAGACGTTCGGTGTCGGTACGCGGATCGCCATGCCGTCCAGTTTACCCTTCAGTTCGGGGAGGACCAGCGAGACGGCCTTGGCGGCGCCGGTGGTGGTAGGGATCATGGAAAGGGCAGCGGCGCGCGCCCTGCGCAGATCTTTGTGGGGGAGGTCCAGGATGCTCTGGTCGTTGGTGTATGAATGAACCGTGGTGACGAGTCCCTTTTCGATGCCGAAGGTGTCATGGAGCACCTTGGCAACAGGGGCGAGGCAGTTGGTGGTGCAGGAAGCATTGGATATGATGTTGTGTTTTTTGGGATCATAGAGGGTATGGTTGACCCCCATGACTATCGTGATGTCTTCGCCGGAGGCGGGAGCGGAGATGACGACCTTCCCCGCGCCTGCCTTGAGGTGCATGGACGCCTTCTCGCGGGCAGTGAAGAGGCCTGTGGCCTCGAGGACCACGTCGATTTTTTCTTTTTTCCAGGGGAGTTCTTCCGGGTTCCGGACGGCAAGGATCTTGATGGTTTTGCCGTTTACCACAAGGGCTCCATCTTGCGCTTCGATTCTGGCGGGAAAGATGCCGTGTACCGAATCATATTTCAACAGATGGGCAAGAGTTTTCGCATCGGTCAGGTCATTGATGACGACGATGTCAATCCCTTTTTCCTTGAGCGCCGCACGAAAAACCATGCGTCCAATCCTGCCAAAGCCATTGATAGCAACTCTTAAAGCCATTTGTGCCCCCTTTAAAACAAGAATTTTTG
>JBGPID010000365.1:0-3364 GCA_041484725.1 Geobacteraceae bacterium
CGCGGCACATAATCCTTGGTCTCCCGCTTCAGGTAAGAACCCTTGGAAATCTGCCAGTAATCCCTGCTCTCGTACATATTGATGGCACGCAGGATCTTGTTTTCACCGGCATTATAGCCGGCAGCGGCCAGGTACCAGTCCTTGTTGAAAATACCGTACAGCTCCTTGAGGTACATGGCCGCGGCAACGGTGGACTTTAACGGGTCACGGCGCTCGTCTATCCACTGGTCGATGCGCAACGAATAATGCTTGCCGGTGGCGGACATGAACTGCCACGGCCCGACGGCGCTGGCGACCGATAGGGCGTGGGGGGAAAAGCCGCTCTCGATCATGGCCAGATAGACGAGGTCCTCGGGAAGCCCCTCTTTTTTCAGCACCTGCTTCATCATCGGTATATAGCGTTCGGAGCGGGAAAGCCACCGGGCAAATACGCTCCTCCCCCTGGTCTGGAAATAATCTACGAAGTATTGCACCTTGTTATTCAGCGTCAGGGGTATATCCGATTCAGGGAGTTCTTCTTCCGGAAGCTTCAGTTCCAGTTCATCCGTGGCGCCATTCGGCTCGTCCAGGGCAAAAAGCTCCGAAGGTTGCAATTCCAGGGCCTGTCCGAGACGCTCTTCCGGCGAAAGCCCGGCAACTTTTGTGTACGGTCGATCCGTTTTTGCAGCGGCAGCGGGAGATGCTGCAAAATCCGAGGGCCCCTGCAGCTCCAAGGGAAGTACTTCAGCCACGACAGGAGACGTCAGCAGGAAGGTCAGCAATATTATGAGGATTATCTGCATATGTATATTATATTCCTTCACGCCTGATAAACCCAACCGGAAATCGGAGGTGCAGGATCTTATCGGAAAATTCACTATAGATGAATTTTTTCGATCTGTCAATCTTGATAAGCCAGACTAATTAAGCTTTGCTAATACATAGGAAGGATAAAAGTTTAGTCATACCGACCAGAAGCGCCGCTCCATCTCGGCCAGGAGAGGATCCAGGCTCTTTCCGTCGAGGGCGGAAACGAGAATCGCTCCGAGGCGCCGGGCCAGTTGGCGCACCTTCATGAACGTCAGGGGATCTTTCCCCTTCATCTCCGGCAACCGGTCCGCCTTGTTGAAAACCAGAAGCCGCGGTTTGTCCGCCAGGCCGAGTTCGCCGAGGATCTGCTCCACCTGGGTAATCTGTTCCTCGAAGCGGGGGCCTGCGCAGTCGACCAGATGGAGGAGGAGATCGGCGTCCTGCAACTCTTCCAGGGTGGCCTTGAATGCCCCCATGAGAGATTTGGGGAGGGAGCGGATAAACCCGACGGTATCGGTGACTATCACCTCCCGCTCCCGGGGGAAGCGAAGCCTGCGTGTGGAGGTGTCGAGGGTGGCGAAGAGCAGGTTCTCGGTAAAAACAGCACTTCTCGTCAGGGTGTTGAGGAGGGTCGATTTGCCGGCATTGGTGTAGCCGACAATGGAGACAATGGGCAGGCCGGCCCGCACCCGTTTCTGGCGGCGCTGATAACGGCCGCTGGAAAGCTCCTCCAGTTCCCTCTCCAGCTTGGCGATCCGGTCGCGGATCCTCCTTCGGTCAATCTCAAGCTTGGTCTCACCTGGACCGCGCCCGCCGATACCCCCCATGAGCCGCGACATCTGCACCCCCCGGCCGGTGAGCCGTGGCAGCAGATATTTAAGCTGCGCCAGCTCAACCTGCACCTTGCCGTCCAGGCTCCTGGCCCGCCTGGCAAATATGTCGAGAATCAGCTGGCTGCGGTCGATGACCTTAAGCTCCGTCAGCGCGGAAATGGAGCGGACCTGGGCTGGGGAAAGCTCCTGGTCGAAGACGAGAAGCGTCGCCCCCAACTGAAGGGCGCGGATGACCACCTCCCGCATCTTCCCCTCCCCCATCAGATAACGGGCATTGAACTGGCGGGGGCGCTGGATGACCGTATCGAGCACCTCGACCCCGGCCGTCCTGGCCAGTTCCTTCAGCTCTTCGAGGGAATCCTCCGCCTCTTCCCGCGCCTGCCTGGTTACGGAGATGAGAATGCCCCGCTCCTCGCCTGCTCTTACATCCTCGCCCCCCTTAAGCGCCTTTTCAAGTGAATATTCGAGTTCGCTCACAAAAGATGCGAAATCCATCCGCAGGCGGCTTAAGGGGATTGGCGTCTCCACCTTGTAGGGGGTTTTTGCTTCGGTCGAAGGGACAAGCGTGGCGATCTGGATGGACGGATGCGGATCGTCCGGGTGCAGCAGGAGGGCGGCGATCAGGTCGAAACGGAGCATCGCCAGGTCGGTCAGGTCGTCGTCGGTGAGAGGTTCTCCATGCAGATGTGTGTGGATGAGGCGGAGGCCGCGCAGACGCTTCTTCCCCAGGGGATAGTCCGCCATATCGGGGATGAAGATGCTCCGCTCATCACCGACAATCACATACTCCACTTCGCCGAAACGGTTGGCGAGGATCCCTACCTGTCGCCGGAGATCACCGGAAAGCTCGGCCATCTCCCGGCCCAGGTCGAGGGTGACCAGCTCGCCGACGGGGATCCTGCGGCGGTAAAGCCTCTCCAGCCCTTTGATCTGGCTCGGCTTTAATCCGGTGAGGTTGCCGTGCAGTTGTTTTATTTGAGACTCCTTTTCGGCTGGTACTTCAGGTCCTGTCTTACGAATGTCTCAAGTGTCTCATCCAGGAAGGCCTTACGGCAATCCACATCGTCGATCCTGCCGGCCCGGAGGAGCGTAAGATACCGGCAGCCGCCGAAGCAGAGGGGGAGATAGGCGCAGTCGAGGCACTCATCCTTTTTCCAGACGTCCATGTTGTGGGATACCGTGTAATCGGATATGCCACTCTCCAGATCGCCGATCGCCATCTCCTTCCAGCCGAGCATTGCAGGGCATTTGAACAGGGAGCCGTCCCAGTTGACTACCAGATCGTTGCGCGATTCGATCACGCATGCGGCAGGCCTCATCCTCGGGGTGTTGAAACCCCTCCTGAGGATCTCTTCCCGGAGGAACAGGCTTGCTTCCATGAGCCATGGTTCGTCAAGGGAGGCGCACCCCTCGTTGAACTCGGGGAGGGCAAAATCACCGCCGCTTTTGCTGACCGGGTCGAACCTCACAAGGGATAATCGCTCCGGAGTCAGGCCCTCTTCCAGAAAGAAATCGAGGAGCCGGGGAAATTCCCTATAGTTCTCCCGTGTGTAATTCCCCCCCACCTGGATCTCTGTCAGGTCGCAGACTTCCTTCACATTGGCGATAATGAGGTCGAAGGAGCCCTTTCCCGAAACGAACGGCCTGAAGCGGTCGTGGTTCTCCCTGGGACCGTCCAGGGTCACCTTTGCGCCGGTGAATCCCAGTGGCAGGAGTTTCTCAACCATGGCCGCGTTAAGGAG
>JBGPID010000366.1:0-3350 GCA_041484725.1 Geobacteraceae bacterium
ACCACCTTTTTCGAAGCTAATGCCGCGGCTCATTTCCGATTTTCATTTCCTTTTTGACATATTTCTTCACTATGCTACCAGCAGAGAGCCCTTTTGTCGATAAACATGATAAAATAACATGAGAAATATCTCTGAAAAATATCAAACAGGCTAACGATATTTTTTGCATCTTCATATTAGATGGGTTATAAAATGAAGAGATAAACAGGAATAGATTTTGCCCGAAGGAAACGCAATCATGATTACTCATATCGTTTTTTTCAAGCTTGGCGAACCTTCAGCTGAGAAGATTGCCGAGACCCGCAACATGCTTTTGAGCATGAGCGGCAGGATTCCCGGGATCAGGCACTTTGAGGTTGGGGTTGACGTGATCCGCTCCGAACGCTCCTATGACCTGGCGCTGGTGACGCGCTTCGATTCACTTGCCGATCTTAAGGCTTATCAGGAGCATCCCTTGCATGCCGGTGAGGTGGTCCCGCACGTGAAGTCAGTCTGTTCGTCCATAATCGCGGTCGATTATGAGTCGTGAAGGCAGCGTATAGCGTATAGCGATTAGCGTATAGCGTATAGCGTATAGCGGTAGCGGATAGCGTATAGCGGATAGCGTATAAAAGACCACTAAACGCTATTCGCTAGCCGCTGATTGCTGAACTAATAGAGGAAATTATGGAAGACGATACCACCAGGCTATTATGGGACACGACCCCTCTCTATCCCTCACCGGTTTCGGCCGGGCTGGAAGAGGATTTCGTTGCAGCTGCTGCGGAGGCGGAACAATTTCGGCGGAGCTATCTGGGGAAAACGGCCGGACTCGACGTCGCCGGGCTTTTGCAGGCGCTTGTTGCCTACGAAACCATCCAGGAGCGGGTCGTCAAGCCGCAGATGTACGCCCAGCTCCTCTTTGCCGCCGACAGTGATGACGACACGAACAAGTCCCTTTCACAAAGAGCGGCGGAGTTCGGTAACCTCATGGCCAGGCAACTCCTATTCTTCGAACTGGAGATAATGGCAATTGATGGTGAGGCATTCGCCTCGTTAAGCGCCGATGAACGGCTCGCCAACTACCGCCACTTTCTGGCGAACGTGCGGAAATTTCGCTCCCATAGCTTGCCGGAACGGGAGGAGCAGCTCCTGAAAAGGAAGGATCTGACCGGCACGGATGCCTTCAGCCGCCTGTTCGACGAACTTTCCGCCTCATTCCGGTATCGGATGACGATTGACGGAGAAGAACGGGAATTCACCGGCGAGGAGCTTCTGGGGCTCCTCCATCATCCTGACCCAGCGCTCCGGGAACTGGCCTTCGCAACCTTTCTTACGCGCCACGCCAAGCACGGCATCGTCTACTCCGCCGTCTTCAACGACATCACCCTGGATCACTCCCAGGAGCTGGAACTGCGCCGCTATGCAACTCCCATGGAGCCGACCAATATCGCCAACGAGATCGAAGAGCGGGTGGTGGAGCGGCTGATGACGGTCAGCGAAGCGAATTACCCGCTGGCCCGCGACTATTTCCGGCTCAAGGCCAAACTCCTGAAACTCCCGAGACTGAAAAACACCGATATCTATGCGCCGGTCGGAGAGAGTGACCGCCGTTACACCTTTGCCGAGGCAAAGGATCTGGTGCTGACGGCTTACCGGGAGTTCAATCCGGCCTACGGGCCGACAATCGAAGCCTTTTTCAGCGAGCGGCGGATCGACGCCCTCCCCCGTCCCGGCAAGGGTGGCGGTGCCTTTTGCATGGGGATGACCCCCTCGCTTCCCCCTTATGTTCTAATGAACTTTACGGGCAACCTGCGCGACGTGGCGACTCTTGCCCATGAACTGGGACACGGTCTCCATTTCGTCCTTAGCGGCTGCCAGACCATGCTCAACTATCACGCCCCCCTCCCTCTCGCCGAAACCGCTTCGGTCTTCGGCGAAATGCTTCTGACCCGGCATCTGCTGGAGAGGGAAAACGACCCGGCCGTCAAGACGGCGCTGCTCTGCGCCAAAATCGAGGATATCATCGCCACCACCTTCCGCCAGAATGTCCTGACCAGATTCGAACAGCGGCTGCACCTGGAGCGCAGGGAGGGACTTCTCACCACAAGCCGCATCTGCACACTCTGGTGGGAAGAAAACGAGAAACTCTACGGCGACGCAGTGACGATGATAGAGCCGTACCGCTGGGGATGGAGCTACATTTCCCATTTCATTCACAGCCGTTTTTACTGCTACTCTTACGTCTTTGCCGAACTCCTGGTCCTCTCCCTTTACCGCAACTACCTCCAGGAAGGGGCGCCCTTCATCCCTCGCTATGAGGCTATACTCAAGAGCGGAGCTGCCTTGTCCCCCGCGGATACGGTCAGACCGGCCGGGATGGACCTGGCGGACCCGGATTTCTGGCAGAAAGGCTATGACTTGTTGCGGGACCTGATTGAAAAGCTGCAGGAACTGACTGGTTGAGGGTTTGATTGCAAGTAATCGCCCCTTGCGAAAAGGGGAGTTATGTAGGGGCAGGGCTTGCCCTGTCCGTTCGGGCGAGGAAAACCTCGCACCCATAAGTGAATTTAATGGGAGGGGTCCATGGAGGAACCTTGGTCGATAGGTGTTGATCTGGGAGGCACCAAGCTGGAGGTTGCCCACGTCGACGCACAGGGACGTGTCCGTCAGCGGCTGCGGAAGCCCACCAATGTCAAGGGTGGACCCTCAGCAATCATTGAGGATGTTATCGGCTCTGTATGGACCCTCCGGGAAACGGCTGATTCTCCTCCGGCCGGTGTGGGGGTGGGCGTTGCCGGACAGGTCGAAAAGGAAACAGGAAAGGTCACTTTCGCGCCCAATCTCGACTGGCGCGATGTCCCCCTCCAGGCCGATCTGCAGCGATCCATCGGTCTGCCAGTGATAGTGACCAACGATGTGCGCGCGGCAACCTGGGGCGAATGGCTGCACGGCGCCGGCAGAGGCTGTGATGATCTGCTCTGCATGTTTGTCGGCACCGGTGTCGGCGGCGGCGTGGTAAGCGGCGGGCGGATGCTTGCCGGCTGCAACAACACCGCCGGCGAGGTGGGGCACATCACCGTTGATATGAATGGCCCTCCATGCAGTTGCGGCAACCGCGGATGCCTGGAAGCGCTGGCTGGTGGATGGGCAATCACCCGGTTGGCGCGGGAAACCGTTGCAGCCGATCCGGACGGCGGCAGACTGCTCCTGGAAATGGCCGGGGGTTTTATCGAGGAAATCAACGTTGCGACAGTAGCCCGCGCCGTGAGGGGAGGGGATCCCATGGCGCGGCAATTGATGGACCGGGCTGCAAGTGCCCTGATTGCGGGTGCAAGCACTCTGATCAATGCCTTCAATCCCTGCCGGCT
>JBGPID010000367.1:0-3333 GCA_041484725.1 Geobacteraceae bacterium
AGTCGGTCACAGGGCCACCCCCAGCCGGCCGACGATCTCCCCTTCGTCCAGCGGAAGTTCCCTGACCGTGATGTAACTCATGACCTGTACCCCTGTCACTTTACTGTTTTTTCAGAATTTCCTCGGCGATTGCCCTGCCGAATGCCTCGCACTGCTCCAGTGCCTCGGGCCGGGGGGTAAAGGGAAAGCGGATGGCCGCGGCCGGCAGCTTGAAATTGAGCCCCTTCAGCCGCTCCTCGGCCAGACGGCATGCCTCGCCGCTCCAGCCGTAACTGCCGAATACGCCGCCGATGCCGGTTTTCAGGCTGACCGTGGAGAGATAGGCGAGGACGTCCCACATCGGTTTGGGGATATCACGGTTGATGGTCGGAATGCCGAAGATGAGGGCGTCGGCAGTTTCCATCAGGTCGCGGATAAACTCCGGCGAACGCTGGGTAATATGGCAGGTCTCGGTCGTAACCCCGGCAATGGCCGCCCCCTTTGCTACCGCCGCCGCCATCCGCTCGGTGTTGCCGTGGGGGGAGAGGTAGAAGATCGCCACCTTTTTGCCGTCACCCGACGGTGTGCACCACTTTTCATAGGTGTTGATCGGGCGCCACGGCTCCTTGCGGTATATCGGGCCGTGGGAGGGGCAGAGCATTTCTAGCCGCTCTCCCCTGATCTTGGCGATGGCCGCCAGGGCCTTCTCCTTGAAGGGGCGCATGATGCAGTCGAAATAGAATTTAAATTCGTCGGAATAGTCCGGGAGCTCGTCGGAATAGATGCTCGGCCCGCTGTAGTGGGCACCGAAGGCATCACAGGTGAAGAGCATGCCATCTCCTTCGAGAAGTGTAAACATGGTGTCCGGCCAGTGGAGGAACGGGGCGATGATGAAGCGGAGATGCCTCCCCCCCAGGTCAATCACTTCACCATCCTTCACCACGCGGGATGCAAAAGGGGTATGTATCAGGTTGCCGAGGAAGGTCCTGGCCGCCTGGGTGGAGACCACCACCGCCTTCGGGGAGTGTTCAAGCATCAGGGCCAGTGAGCCGGAGTGGTCCGGTTCGGTATGGTTGACGATGTAATAGTCTACGTCCGCCGGATCCACCAGCTGTTTCACCTTGGCGAGGAACTCCTCGGAGCGGTTCCCCTTGACCGTGTCGATGATGGCGATCTTGTCGCTCCCCTTGATCAGGTATGAATTGTAGGTGGTCCCGCAATTGGTGGGGAAGAGGTCGTCGAAGGTGCGCAGGTCGGGGTCTTTGACCCCGATCCAGTGGATGTCCGATTTTATTTCGATTACTTCATACATTTAATATCTCCCCTTGAAAACCCCATTATACTCATCAACTAAAGAATACCAAACAGGGGCGATTCTGGCAAGAAGCTGACGGTTCGAATATCCTCGCCGCTTAACAGCAGCGAAAGAAAAGAAGGGGAGACCTTTCTCCGCAAGACATGGCGCATGACTATTTTCCCCACCGCTGCCGGGCCGTTGCCGGCCCCGCAAAATCCGTCGGCAATGGCGCCCCGATATCCTGCAGAAGATCCGCTTCCACGACAAAGCGCTTGATCTTGCGTGTGGTGGTTTTGGGGAATTCATCCCCGCAGATGGTGAACGTTTTGACCCGCTTGTAGTTCGCCAGCCCCGCACAGGCGGCATGAACCTCCATGCGGAGCAGAGAATCCACTTCCGCCGCTGTCAGCCGGCCCTTCCCCTGCTTCCTGGCAAGTTCATCCAGGGCTTCCGGGTCAGGGTAGATCAGCGCATGAATTTCCTCCGTCACCGGAGCCACCTTCCGCCCGTAAACCATGGTTTCGGCTATGTAAGGGCTCTTGAGCAGCTCGTTTTCCACCTCTTCGGGGTAGACATTCTTGCCGTTGGGCGTGATGATCAGGTTCCTGGCCCTGCCGCAGATGGTGAGAAATCCATCCGTATCGAGCCGGCCCAGGTCGCCGGTTCGATACCAGCCGTCCGGCAAGGCCTCGGCGGTTGCCAGGGGGTCCCGGTAGTAGCCCTGCATGACATTCGGCCCCCGGACCAGTATCTCTCCCACCATCTCATCATCGGGGGTATCGATCCTCACTTCAATCCCCGGCAGAACGCGTCCCACCGACCCCGACCGCCTCTGACCCGCGCATTCCGCTGAAATAATCGGCGATGTCTCGGTAATGCCGTACCCTTGAATGAGCATCAGGCCCAGCTTGTCAAGTCCTTCGGCAATGGCCGGATCGAGAGCGGCCCCGCCGCTGATGAAAATGGTCCCGGTGCCGAATCTCTCCCTGATCTTCGCGGTTACCAGCGGCCTGGTTACGGGAAAAGAGAAGAGGAGCCGGGAGAGGGGCTTGGCGCCTATATTCTTCATGATCCGGTCGAGGAACATCCGGTAGAGGGCCGGTACTCCCAGGAAAAAGGTCGGCTTTACCTCCGCCAGATTATCTCCGATCTTTTTCAGCGACTCGCAGAAAGAAACCGTTCCGCCAAGGGAAAGGGGGAGGAGGATGCCGCATACCTGCTCGAAAACGTGGTTTATGGGGAGGATCGACAGTGTATGAATCGATTCATCCAGGCTCAGGTGGGCAACCGCTCCCCGGATATTGGAAACGATATTGCCATGGCTGAGCATGGCCCCTTTTGCGCGTCCGGTAGTTCCCGACGTGTAGAGGATTACGGCGATGTCGGAGGAACGGCGTTGCACGGGAGCAAGCTCTCCGTCGTGGAGCAACGCCTCGAAGGTCTGAATTCTCACCTCCCCGGTAGCTCCCTTGACCATGGCGCGCAGCGGCGCAAAGGTTGCGTCGCATTCCTGCGCCGGCGGATTGAGTGTAAGGATCCGGCAGAGTGACGGTAACCCGTCGACTATTTCAAGCACCGTATCGAGATGGGGATGGTCGGTAAAAAGAACCCGTGCATCGCAATCGGTCAGGATATGCCGCAATTCGATGCTTTTCAGCTCCTTGTCGATCGGAATGACAACACCCCCGGCCTTAAGGATTCCCAGATATGCAATCACCCAGCGCGGGGAGGATGGCGCCAGCAGCGCCGCGTGATCACCCTCTTTGAAACCGTTTTCCTTAAGCCCCAAGGCTATCCGCTCAGAGGCCGTCCAGAGGGAAGCGTATGAGATCTCCTGCCAGAGATCGCTGATCTTTTGGCGCAAGGCCGCCTTGCCGGCAAATCTGCGGTAGCTTTCCTCTATCATCTCGACTATTGTCTGCATCGGGGAATTCCCTCGTTGTAATTATTGTTTTCTGAGACCGCCATAGCGGGCGATTTCCGTGACGAGTCCAGCGGTTGCACGGCATACTTCCGCCGCGAACTTAAGATTCAGTGTCGCCAGGGTATCGCTCGGC
>JBGPID010000368.1:0-3332 GCA_041484725.1 Geobacteraceae bacterium
GCGGCGTCAATCTTCGGGCTTGCTTGTGCGGCGTACCGATGTACGCCTCCGCGCAACCCCTCGATTTCCTTGCCAGGACGAAAAATCCCTCGTTCCCAAATTGGAAACTAACAGTGTCTCATCCGGAGTTTCCGGATGGACACTATTTAGCGGGCAGGGGCTCATCGGGCCGGTGGCTGGGGAGGAGTTGAAGTTTCTTGCGGAATGCGCATTCGAAGAGGTCCCCCTTGAGCCTGCCGCCGAAGAGTTCTACGGAAAAGTCACCTTCCCCTGTAATTCGGACAGTGAAGGCAGATCCGGAAAGGGAGCAGTCAAGCGAGGTCACCACACTGTTGCGGCGGCGGTCGAGGCCGTCGGCCAGTCGCAGGATGCCGCCGAGTCTCTTGACGAGGAGCCGGTCCTGGGGGACGAGCCGGGCGAAACTTTCATGCTTTTTCTTCGGCAGGGATTTACGGTGATAGCGGGCGATATGGGCGATGATTTCCCGCTCCCGGGGAGTAAAGCCGAACAGGTCGGCGTGCCGGACCAGGTGGTAGGAATGCTTGTGGTGGCCCGAATAACTGATGAAATAGCCGACGTCATGCATAAGCGCTGCCGCTTCGAGCATCTGCCGTTCCTTTTCGCCGAAGCCGAACGGGGTTGCGAGGGCAGCGAAGATCTCCAGGGCAAGCCTGGCCACCTGCAGGGAATGTTCTTCATCTTGATGGCAGGAACGGGCGAATTCGAGGACTGCGTCCCGCCAGTTTCGCGGCTGACTTTTCGCGGAGAGGAGGTTATGCCTTTTCAGTCCCTTCAGGATCAATCCTTCCCTGATCCCCCTTTCGTTTATCTTAAGGAGGTTCGCCTTGAAAAGATTCATCAGCTCGTCAACCACCGCAACCCCGGCGATGATGATGTCCGCCCGCTCCGGATTCAATCCCGGCAACGATTTTCTTTCCTTAAGGTTTTTTCTCAGGAGCATGGCGAGAAGGTGCACCACCTCCGAGCGGAACACCTCGGAGCCATGGATGGAGCCGTATTCTTCGTTGCGCATCGCCATCACCATGGCAGCGATGGCGGTCATGGTGCCCCCCGAGCCGAGCAGGCAGTGGACCGGGATTTCCCCGGGAGGTAAAGCAGCCTTCAGTGTCTTGCGGACATGCCTGCGCAAGCGCAGATACTCCTTCTGAATGATCGGGTCGGCGGTGATGAAGTTCTCGGTCAGGGTGACCGCCCCCAATTCAAGGGAATAGACCTCGTCGATATGGCTCCCCAGCGCTGTGATGACCTCGACGCTGCCACCGCCGATATCGACCATGGCGTAGCGGGTCCCTTCCATGTCGAAGTTATTGAGGGCGCTCAAGGCCGCCAGTTCCGCCTCCTCCTCACCGCTTACTATGACGATGGGGAGGCCTATGTTGTCGGCTGCGGCCTTGACGAAGGCAGCTCCGTTGGCAGCCTGCCGTAGCGCGCAGGTGGCGACCGTCTCAACACCGATTACCCCGTAGCCGTCAATGATCTTCTTCATCCGGGAAAGGGCATCCATGGTCCGCTGCCAGGCCGCCTCCGATATGGCGCCCTCCTTCACGATCCCTTCGCCGAGACGCACCGTTGCCTTCTCGTCGTCCAGCACCCTGAACTTGCCGAGTTTGTCCACTTCCACGACGATGCAACGGACGGAGTTCGTGCCGAGATCGATGGCTGCAAGCCTGTTTCTTTTCACAAAATGCTCCCCATCCCTTCGCCGATCTTCTCGAATGGCGTGGTTTCAAGCATGGCGGTAAAATCGGCGAAAAGCTTTCCCCTTTTTGCCGCTATGGCGTCAAGGAGTGGTTTTTGCGTCAGAAAAGTTAAACCCGCGCGCCGAACGATGCCGCCAAAAACATCGAGGTCGTGCATTATTCCCAACAGATCCTGGTAAGCCTTGAGCGCCCCGTGGAACTCCTCGAAGTGGGCGCCGAACAGAAAAGAGAGTATTTCCATCCGGTAGCGGAAATGTTTGACGGCGATCCGCAACAGATGCTGGGCCTCTATTTCCCCGGCCTGCCTAGCCTCGGGCAAAAGCCTCAGCACTGCTGCAAGCCTGGCATTAAGGGCATCTCCGGCAAATCGGGACAGGGGGATGAAAAGGTCAACGTCGTTCTCCTGCCGGTGGAACAGCGCCGGAGAGTTGATTACCCGCCGGTACAGGTCACACGGCGCACCCGCCGCGATCTCCTTCAGGCCGGTCTTGAGCCTTTTCAGCTCCTTTTTTCTCCCCTTTTGAAAGGAGGCCGCGATCCTTTCCAGATCGTCGCGATGGTCGGCGTCCAGTTCCTCCGCCAATGCCGTAAAGAAGAGAATTGCCTCGTCGGCATTGCGTATTTCTCCCATAAGTCGCGTCACCTGCTTCAGCTGTCTGACAAGGCGGGCGATATTCCCGGCGGGATAACATGGGGCAAAGAGGGCCAGCCCCTCGCGCAGCCGGCGGGAGGACACCCTCAGGTCATGGATATCTTCCGGGTCGGAGGTTTTCAGCGCTTTGTCCCTGCGATCGAAAAAATCTTCACCCCGCTCGGAAAGGAGAATCCTCGCGGCAATCCACAACGGTGTCGTCCCCTCAACCTGCATTCTCACCCTTCCCCCATAAGTCACATGATAATATGCCTTTCCATCATTCGCCGGAGCAATGCTTGCAGGCTTTTGAAAAACGTCATGAGGAGGTTGGGATGCACGGCGCAAGCACGCGAAAAAGCGAGGCGTACACAGGATGTACGTTGAGCTTTTGAGCGAGCGGCAACACCGCAGACCAGCCCCGCAGTAGTTTTTCAACAGCCTGCTAAGGCGTCATAGCCTCATCCAGGGAATCCACCAGTTTTTTCCCGAAAGCCAGCCATTTAAATGCAGTGGAAACCGGCAGGTTCGACGGGTCGATCTTCAGCTTGATGGCCGCCCCCTTCCTGAAATTGAACCCGCCCGGCCGGGAGATAAGAAATGAGACCATGTTGCTCAGGTCGGGCTCATGCCCAACGAGCACCATTTCATCGACTGACCGGTAATCGTCGAGGAGCTTATTCAGGCCCTGCCTGTCAAATCCCGGCCTCAGTTCATCCCGCACCATAAACGGCCCGCTATAGGATAAGGCCTCCGCCAGGATATCCGCGGTCTGGACCGCCCGGAGCAAAGGGCTGGTGAGGATCAGGCCGGGTTCGACGCCGTTTTTCAGCATGGTCCGGGCTGTTTTGCGAAAGAAGACCCTACCTTCCGGGGTAAGATATCTTATCTCCTCGGAAATATCGGAACTCCTCTCAACCGCCGCCGCATGCCTTACAACAATAAGTTTCATGGCCATTCCTCCCATGTTGTCTATTGAA
>JBGPID010000369.1:0-3311 GCA_041484725.1 Geobacteraceae bacterium
CGTTCGCATCGGAACAACCTCAACATCTTCGCCAACACGTTCGGAGCATCCTCACCGCATTGGACCCCAGTGTTCAGCGGATGGTCGAACGGCGGGCGACCGCGCGATTTCGCCATCTTTCTGCGAAACGTGACTCCGGTCGCGCCTGGCTGAGTTCAACGCGATGAGGGGCTTCGAGCCCTCTGAGAACACGAACACATGAGCCGCATCATTGGCCGAGGCCGCTACGGAACCGAGACGTACCCCGATCGGGGAACGTCGGGTGGCGGCGGTACGGGCACGACAGGCGGCACAGGACCGACAGGACCAACAGGGCCGACGGGTCTCTCTGGCGCAGCGACGAACACGGGCGCGACAGGTGAGACCGGCCCGACCGGCAACACGGGCCCCACCGGCGCAACAGGCGTAACAGGGCCCACAGGTGTTACGGGTACGACGGGAACGACTGGATCGACAGGCGTCACGGGTGCAGCGAGCACCGTAACAGGACCGACGGGTTCAACAGGCTCGACAGGGCACACAGGGCCAACCGGCAACGACGGCGCTGCCTCGAACACCGGCTCGACGGGCCCGACAGGCACTACCGGTCCGACGGGCACGACAGGCGCGCCAGGTGCTGCGGCAAACACCGGTGCGACAGGTCCGACTGGCATTGGCACGGGTGCGACCGGCTCGACGGGGAACACAGGACCCACCGGCGCCACCGGTTCGACTGGTGCGACCGGCGTAACAGGCACCACAGGGCGCACCGGATCGACGGGGCCCACAGGTCAAGTGGGAACAGGCCCCACAGGGCCGACCGGCGTCACAGGGCGCACGGGATCGACAGGCCCAACCGGTCAGGTGGGGACAGGTCCGACAGGATCGACGGGAGTCACGGGCGCTACAGGCTCAACAGGCGCAACCGGCGCAACCGGCGTGACGGGCACGACGGGCGGGACGGGGCCCACGGGATCAACCGGCCCAACTGGGCTCTCTGGCGCAGCGACGAACACAGGCGCGACAGGTGAGACTGGCATCACCGGACCAACCGGAACGACGGGACCGCAAGGGACAGCCGCAAACACAGGCGCAACCGGGCCTACCGGTGTCGGTACGGGCGCGACAGGCGCGACGGGAGCAACAGGTCCGACTGGCGCTGCGGGTGCAGTCGGAGCGACAGGTGCGACGGGCGCAACTGGACGCACGGGGCCAACAGGTACGCCAGGCGTAACCGGCGCATCTGGCGCCACCGGCGCTACCGGAGCAACCGGCGTCACTGGCCGCACAGGATCGACGGGACCGACCGGCGCAGTAGGTACGGGCCCCACAGGCGCGACTGGACAGACCGGACGCACAGGACCAACGGGCCCTACGGGGGCGACCGGTGCAACAGGCGTAACAGGCGCCGCGAGCACTGTTACGGGTCCGACGGGCACTACGGGATCTACTGGCTCGACAGGCGCCACCGGATCAACCGGCGCGACCGGTCCAACCGGACGCACAGGACCGACAGGCGTCGATGGCGCAGCGACGAACACCGGCGCGACCGGTCCGACAGGTGGAGGCACAACAGGCCCGACCGGGGCGCAAGGAGCGGCAGCGAACACCGGAGCAACCGGTCCGACAGGCAGCGGAACGACAGGTGCGACCGGCGCAACAGGTGCCACGGGACCGACAGGCACTGCGGGTGCAACTGGGATAACCGGCGCAACCGGAGCAACAGGCCGAACCGGATCAACGGGCCCCACCGGCGCGGTTGGTACGGGTCCGACAGGCGCAACGGGCGCAACCGGAGTAACCGGACGCACCGGATCGACAGGACCGACGGGAGCCGCAAGCACCGTCACTGGGCCGACAGGCAACGCGGGTGCGACGGGAGCGACAGGTGCGGCTAGCACTGTCACAGGCCCCACTGGCGCGACCGGCGCAACAGGCGTCACAGGGCGCACGGGGCCGACGGGACTAACCGGCGCAACCGGCGTGACGGGCACTACGGGACCGACAGGACGCACAGGATCGACAGGTCCGACAGGACGCACGGGATCGACAGGAACAACGGGCCCGACGGGCACGGCGGACATCACGCCTTTGGCCCGGCAACGATTCATTGATGTCGACAGCGACATCATAGTCGGAGCGACCGGTGCGATAAATAAACCGTACCTATTCATCGCTGATTTTATGGCCGGTCGCGGCAACACTTCAGTTGACGATGCGACGGCCAACTACGTGGGTTGGCTGATGCCTGCGGAGGGCGGGTACACAGAAGACGTCGCATTCCCCCCACACGTTTCAACAGAGCTACGCGCAGATTCCGTCTCACTAGCTCTCGGGACAGTTATTGACGGCAATGTGACGTGGGCCAACATAGGAGGCGCCTTCGGGGCGTTCGCCGCAGTAGCGACTATGCACAACATAGTCGTAACTGGAGATTTCACGGTCACCGATGATGGCGTCGTCCCATCTATCGTCGTTTTCGGCGGCGACGAGGCAACGGGAGCGTCCGCGCGTATAGATGGCACATTCAATTCGAGTACGACCACAGCTCTTGGTTCGGTGTTCTTCGAGAATGTGTCGCTCAACGTCATCAATGCAGGTGTCGCGGCTACAAGCTCTCTTGTTGAGATAGCCAATAGCCAGGTTACTGGAACCGTAGCCGCGAGGTCGCTTGTAGGTCAAAACTCGAGCTTCAACGTAAGTTCGTTCACACTCAACGCGACGGGAACCGGTACGTTCTTAAATTGCCAATTCTCTCTGGCGTCCAACCCCTCGCTGAACGGCGCGGGCGCGGTGTACACATTCGACGGTCCGTCGTGGAACAGCTTCGTGGAAGCCGGCGGTACTCGAGTAGTCGTCGTACTGGTCGTGGGTGGCTACAATGCTGGCGCGGTTGAGGGTGTAGCTCTCACGGGCGCGGCAACAAACGTATCGCTCAACGGTGCCGGAGCAACGGCAGGTTTTACTACCGGTGGCAACCACTACACGACATCGAGCAACACGCCAACAAGCGTCACACTGCTGACGGGTGGGGCGCTCGTTGGCGACACGTTGCTCATTACCCGGACGAATATCGGTACGGGCAATCTGGCCGTCATCAACGGTGGGGGTGGAGCCGGGACAATCGCAACCATCCCGCCCGGTCGCGGTTTCGTGCTCGCGCAGTTCAACGGCACCAACTGGGTACTCGCAGAGTGCGGCTTCACTGACGGTGCGGCTGGGCCTACCGGGCCGACGGGAGCGGCGGGCGCGACAGGCCCGACAGGTAGAACTGGGCCGACCGGCGCGACAGGCGTCACCGGACCGACGGGACGTACGGGTCCGACGGGCGC
>JBGPID010000370.1:0-3302 GCA_041484725.1 Geobacteraceae bacterium
CCTATCTGTTCCTGGTACCAGGCGAGCCGCTCTTCCATGTGGGCGAGGACCGCGGCTATCCGCTCCGGCGAGACCATGCACGCCATCTTTTCCCGGCTGTCGGGGTCCCCCCCGACGGCAAGGATCTCCGCCTTGACCTCCTTTATCTCTTCGTCCAGGATGAGGATACGGGCCTCTAGCCAGGCGCGCCGCTCCTCCTGCGTCTTCCCCCTGACACTGGCGGTGCTCTCCAGATCGATACCCATCTCCTCCCAGATCCTTTCCACCCTGTCGAGGATCATGCGCAGCGACGAGGTGGAGCGCTTGGCGAGGAAGATCTCATCATCTTCGAGCCGCGCCTTTTCCTTCCAGGCCATCGCCTCCTGGTAACAGTCGACGAGACGCCGGCGCTGCGCCTCCGTGAAACCCTCCCTGCCGATCCTGTCCGGATGGGTGAACTGCCAGATCCTCCGGAGAAGTGCCTTGCACTCCTCGTCATAGGCCTCCATCTCGGCGGCGGACCAGGGCATGCCGCCCGGTCCCCCTCCCCCCGATTCGGAGCCTCTGGGGAGGGGGGCCTCCCTTTTCCTGCTCCGACCCGCCTCCGTGTGAATGTTCAGGAGTTCCTTTTCCAGCTCCTCCAGCTCCTCCCCGGAGAGTCCCGGATTGCTGCGGACATGCTCGACCAGGGCAAGCAGGTCGGAATAGAGCCTTTCCGACTCCGTCAGGGGGATATAGAGGTAGCCGAAGGTCTCCAGCCAGCGCTGGTTGATCCGTTCATTCTTGAGGGTCTGGGTCTCAAGCCTCAGGAGGAGGGTGGCCAACTCATCCTCCAGTTCCCTCCAGGTCGCATGGATGATCCTGTACCTTTCCGCATCCTCGCCGCTCTCCTCACCCATGACGGCTTTCGCCCCCTCCCGGCTGCAGGCGAACTCGATCAGCTCGGGACTGTCGGCCGGGTAAAGAAAGAGATCGCGCGCAAGGCAGAGGCCGACCAGTTCATGAAACGCCTCTTTCTCCGCCAGGGGTGAACCCGCGAGCAGGCCGCTCTCCCCGAACATGCCGTAGAGTTCGGCAACGGAGGGAGTCGCGTCCCGTCCGGGCGCAAGCGTTGCCCCATGCTCCCTTGCCTTATCCGGGTGGATGCGGACATACTCGGCCAGGGTAGCCGACTCCGCTCCCACTCCGAGGGCGCAGGCCAGGGAACGCTGCCATTCGGACTTGAGAACAAGGGCCAGGGCGCGCGTCACGCAGAGTCCGGCGGCTTCCCCGAATCTGATCACTTCTTCAAGCGGGAGGGATTCACCTTCCCCATATTGAAGGGTATAATGCTCGGCAGGAGCAACGATGGATCGGTAATAGCGGAGGTCGTCCTGGAGTAGAGAGATGTCATGCATAATGCAACCGGATTTCGGGCCTCGTAGTTAATCCGTTTCTGAGTGATATATTTTTACACTTACACCTTCCGGGCGCTCCCGTCAACGGGAAAAACGGCCCGCTCCACCACTGGAGTCATGGGGTATGAATAAAGGCCGCTTCGGTCAGCTTGGTGCCAATGGGGCGGCCTTTTATTTGGTTCGGCAATCCGCGGGGGGTTCCCTCTCTGTTAGAAATCGAGCGGGCTTTTCGGCTCTTTCACCGTCCTGACCGGCACGCAATGGGTGTAGATCATCGTCGTTTTAAGACTGGCGTGACCTAGCAGCTTCTGGATGACGCGGATGTCATAGTTGGCCTGCAACAGGTGGGTAGCGAATGAGTGGCGAAAGATGTGGGATGTGACTTTCTTCGGGATTTTAGCCTTCCGGACGGCATAATAGAGCGCCTCCTGAAAGTCTGACTCATGGAGATGGTAACGCCGGCGCTCCCCGGTCTCAGCCGTCACCGTCAGATATTTCTGCGGAAAGAACCACTGGTGAATATACTCCTTCGGCGCGTTGGGATATTTCTTTTCCACCGCGTCATCAAGGAACACACCGTCATACCCAGCCGCCAGGTCCTGTTCATGCAGATCCGCAACTATCATCATTTGAGCTTTCAGTTCTGTGATAATTGATTCCGGCAGCGGCACGGACCGGTCCTTTTTTCCCTTGCCGTGTACTGTCAGCATCCCCGCATCGAAATTGAAATCCCGCATCCGCAGTTGCAGGCACTCGAACAGCCGCAGGCCGCAACCGAACAACAACTTCACCACGAGATTGTGCGGATACGACAACTGTTCCAGAATCGCGTCGATCTCTGCGCGGGAGAGGACCGTCGGGATATAGAGCGACTTCTTTGCCCGAGGCACGTTCCGCAGCTCACCGAATTCACTTTTCAGCCCGTGGCGGTAGAAAAACAGGAGAGCGTTGAACGCCTGGTTCTGGGTCGAAGCAGCCACCTTGCACTTCACGGCCAGGAATGTCAGGTACTCCTTCACATCTTCGGTAGACAGATCCTCCGGCGGCTTGTTCTTCAGGAACTTCTGAAAATTACGGGACCATGTGGCATATGTTTGCAGGGTCTTACGGGAATAGTGCCGAACCTTTATCTCCGCGGCCATGTTTTCAAGGACTTTATCCCATTCCGGCGAAGCGGACCTTTCCTGATACCCTGCTTCGATGAATTGGGACCTTCGTGTGGCGTCAGTTGAATATCGCGGTGAATCATCCGAAACATAATAAGTTTCTTGCGTTGGTTGCGGGCTCAATTGCTCCGATCTTGAAGCCACCGGCTCGCCGACGCTTTCGATAGCATTGTGACTGTTCGCTTCTTTACCGCTTTTCGAGGGGAGGTCATTTTCACTCTTGACCCTCTCGGCGAGCGAAGTTGCCCATTTCCCCGGTCCTGAATCACCCTCTAGCGAAGATGGTCCGCGATGATTTATCATCTCAAAATAAAGCGAAACCGCATGGGCGGCCCGCTCTCGCTGCGCAACAGTCTGCTTCTTCTCCTTCAGCTTTTCGCAAAACAGCCGTACGCGTCCGGATTTGGCATCCGGCACAGGATATTTATCGCAGAAATCCAGGTAATAGCGGAGCCACTTTTTGTATTCCGTAAAACGAGCCTCTGGGATCTTCATTCTATTGAGATGGGCGACATATTCAGTGAACAGTGCATTCGGAATCAGCAGCATATAAATTCCTTTTTGACTAATTTAATTAACAGGTGTATATAACAGCTAACTTTAGAATTTAACCAAAACAGCAGATGGAGTGTTGGCCAGTTTACCCTCAATTGCCAAAGTGGCATGTTTTATAGTTTGGCTATTTTATATTATACAGTCAGTTACGTCAACTATAAATATTATGTGAAAATTGGGTAGTTGAGCGGGGGCAGATCAAATA
>JBGPID010000371.1:0-3299 GCA_041484725.1 Geobacteraceae bacterium
CGGCAACCCCAGCGACGACAACGACGCCCGCAACGTGCTTTCGTCGATCACCCCCGCTCTAAATTGCTCCGTGTACAGACCTTCCTGAGAATTGATCGCAGCCGTAAGCGTCTTCTCGGCCAACGTGTTCGCAGTGCGCGTCGCCACGGCCCGGATCTTCATCGTGTCCAGGGCGACGGTCTGTGATGCGACGGACGGGTCGATCCCGGCGGATTCCAGCGTAGCCTGATAATCCCCGGCCGAAACCAACCCCATCATGTACAGCTCACGGTATCGCGGGACTAAGTATTGCTGTATCTCTCGTTCGATCGTCGCCTGGCCGGCGGCTGCTTCCCGCGCAATTTTCGGCGCACGCTGCGCGTCGGCGTCGGCCAATTCCAGGAACTGCCGGCCGGCTTCAAGGCCCAGTGAGCTGAGGGCGAGGGCGAAATCGGACCGTGATATTACGTCGTTTGTATACTGCTTCCGGTAGGTCGTGATCGCCTGCTTGACGTAATCGTGTTGTTCGTTGATCAGCGAAGCCTGTTGCTCAAGCGCGATCGCTCCCGATCCCAGCCCCAGGCCATCCAGAACCGTGGAGTGATCGGCCGCGCTTAACACCCCGTCCGCGAAGGCTGAGTTGGCGGCCGATATAACCTTTGCGCGGGATGATTTGTTCGCACGTTGAATGAGCGCCCGGGTGAGGTGGTCGGCATCCTCGTCGGAGAACCCCGCACGGCGGATCCGATCGTTGATCCAGGTTTCTTCCACGGTTGTGTCTTCAATCGCGATCGCGAGGTCGCGAATCATCGGGTCACGGTAGACGGTTTGAGCGAAAAAGTCGGCGCGATCCTGGTTGAACCCGTGGTAGCGCAGCAGTTCCGCATACTTGGTCTCGGACATTATCCGTTTCCGGACGAATTGAACCAGGTCGCCAATCGCTGGGATCTCCGGCGCGAAGACTGAGCTTGACCAAAGCCGCATCGGACGCGTGATGGCGCCTTCAACCAGGCTGCCCGAGATGGCCGCAGCCATCGGCTTGAACCCGGCGAGATCCACCATGAAGGCAGCCGCCTCCGGGATCCCCAGATGCTTTAACGGCATGAACATTTCTGCGGCCACGGATAGCAGATGAGCGTCAAGGCCGAGCTTGGCCGCTGATTCAAGTGCGGCCAGCGACGCCGGCATGGCCGTTGCAGGCGTTGCGTCGCCGAACGGGAGGAGGGCGTTGCGCATTTCATTCAACCCGGTTTCGGCAAGTGAATCAAACGGCGCGTGGAGCGGAGTCAGCACTTCGTTGGCGTCTTTTAGCAAGCCGGCCATCGTTTCCCCAAACAACGACAACCCCGCGGCGGCTATACCGCCGGGGGTGAACAGTGATTCGAGCTTTTTGATCGGGTCTGTAATGCCGGTCAGGCTCGCGATGCCTTCGATCAGCGTGACGATCGGGATGGGCGACCCAGGGGTCATGAGGTAGTTTAGAAAAGTCTGCAAACTGACCATCGCGTCGTCCAGGTGGGGCGCTCCAGCTCCCCCGGCGCCGCCGGCTTTCGCCAGCGTCTTGCCTATGTCTTGGATGGCAAGCTCAATGCCGGTCATCGTGCCGGCATCGAGGGTGCCCAACGTGGCGGCAAGGTCTTGGAGGGTGAACTCAATCCCGGTGAGCGTGCCGGCATCGAGGCGGTACAACGTGGCGGCAAGGTCTTGGAGGGTAAACTCGATCCCGGTGAGCGTGCCGGCATCGAGGCGGTTCAACGCGTCCACGATGGCTGAGACATCCACTGTCCCCCCACCGCCGCCACCCCCGCCGGCTGCTTTGACGTTCGCGGCCACGCTTTGGATGGCGAGCTCGATCCCGGTGAGCGTGCCTGCATCGAGGGTGCTGATACGGGAGTTTAGGGCCTGTAGGTCTTGGTTGATGGATCCCAGGATGACATTGTAGGAGCTGCCGAGGGCAGCGAACCCGGTAACAATGACCGAGTTGATAGACTTAATCGCGTCCTTTTGGGCAACGTAGAGGTTAAACCAGTCGGTCGTAGTCGGCATCGGATCCCCTTACGTCGGAAAGATAAAAGTGAAGGCCTCGATACGACCAGCGTTGATGATCTCGTTCGCCAGGTATTGGGAGTAGGCGAGGGAGAATAATGCCGGGTCAGCGGCGATCTGGGCAATCGCAGCGTCACTATTAGCGAGTGACACCTCCCAGACCGACGGCACGTTTGTGTCGGCTACGGACACCCACGGAAGGCCTTGAAACGCCGGAAGGAGAACAAGCCATCCGTCCGAGATAGGGTACGGGACGCAAGGGACCCCGTAGTAATCAGCGATAGCCAGCGCGTCGGCCTGCGAAACGGCACGTGCCACCGCGCCGATAGAAATAATCCCTGGACCGCCCAGGGTATCAATGAGCGACACTATGACCGACACGGCGCGCCTGCGCTCACTCGATCGAGAAGGTCTTGCCGACGTTTGCGGCCCGGGCTTTTTCATCGGCCGCAATCGCGGCCTTGATCTCGGCGTCCGTCGGTGCGTCCTTGCGGATCGCGACGAAGGCTTTGCGGTCTTTGTCGACGCTGTAGATGACGAAGGTGTCGAGCTTCCCAACCCGCGCCGGATCCGTTGACATGAACTTCTTAACGTCAAGGATCACAATCTCTTTCGCCATGCGGGATCCTCCTATTTCATCGATCGGTACAACATATCAAGATCGTGCCGCAGCCGCTCGATATTGCCCTTGACCATCGAGATCTCGCTGGCCTGATTGTGGAGCTGCGTGACGAGGCCGGCCACTTTACCGTCCAGCCGGCCGGCCAGGTAGGCGATCCCGCCGACGGTGACGAGGATTTGTAAGACGACCCCTCCCGCGACGACGATCGTGTCAATGCCCATTACAGCTCGGCGGCCGTCTTCACCGCGGACCGGCCGATGATATACGAGATGATCGCGCCGATGCCGGCGTACTTCGGGAAGTAGCCCAGCGCCGACGCCGCACCGCTGGCCGCGGTGAGCCAAAACTCCGTCCTTTGATACCACGGGTTCATTTAGGAGTGCCGCCTCATTTGACAACCAGGCCCGCCGGGGCCGCCGGCGGGGCTGCGTCCAAGACGAAAGGGATGGTGACGGACCCCGCAGAGAGGTTGCCGGCGCGATCATACGCGAACACCTGCGCGGAATAGTTGCCGTCAGGCTGGCCCGTCTGATCACGGACCACGCACGGCGCGGCCGGCGTTGCAGTCAAGCCCACATCGGTTGTCGTGACTTTTAAGGTCGTGTCCGTTACGGCCAGTTTATAGCCGGCCAGATCCGCCTCGATGTTCGCC
>JBGPID010000372.1:0-3294 GCA_041484725.1 Geobacteraceae bacterium
GCGTAACGGGCCTGTTTCATACAGCGCAGCAGCACCTCGTTGATCATCCGTTCTTCCGGTTTCCCTTCCGCCTGTTCGAGGAGCCGCTGCAATTCTCCGGGAGGGACCTGTTCCCCGATCATCCGGAATTCATAGCCGAAATTGTATATGAACTCCCGGAAGTCATTTATCCTGACCGGATCTGGAAGCTCGTGGATACGGTAGAGAGAGGGGATGCTGCGTGCTTCTATGAATGAGGCGACCGCTTCATTGGCAGCCAGCATGAACTCCTCGATTATGCGGTGGGCGAGGTTGCGTTCTGCCCTGATAATGTCAAGGGTTCCCCCCTGGAGGTCGAGGATGATCTCCGGCTCCGGGAGATCGAAGTCTATGCTTCCCCTCTTTTTTCTCTTTTCCATCAACCGTAACGCCAGAAACTCCATCAACCGCAGATCCTCCACCAGCAATGAATAGGTGGCGGTCAGCCGCGGCTCATGGTCCACCAGTATCTTTTTGACGGCCGTGTAGGTAAGGCGTGCGGAGCTTTTGATCACGCTCGGATAAAACGCGGTCTCGATGAGTCCGCCCGCCTTGTCGAACAGCATCTCCGCCGTTACGGACAGCCGGTCAAGATCCGGATTCAGCGAGCATATGCCGTTGGCCAGCTCCTCGGGAAGCATGGGAATGCAGCGGTCGGGGAAATAGACCGATGTGCCGCGCAGAAAGGCCTCCCTATCCAAAGGCGAACCGGGACGCACGTAGTGGGAAACATCGGCAATGGAAACCCAGAGACGTATCTTTCCCCCACCCTCCTTTTGAACGGATACCGCATCATCGAAATCCCGGGCGGTTTCACCGTCGATGGTCACGGTCGTCTTCCGCCTCAGATCGACCCGTCCCTTCAGGTCGCTCTCCATGACAATGCGGGGAACCGCAGAGGCGGCAACCATCACCTCCTCCGAAAAACGGTCGGGAAGATCATGTTTCCTGATTATGGTCAGGACCTCAACTTCCACCTCATCGGGCCACCCCAGCACCTCGATTATCTTTCCTTCAAAACTTTGCTCAGCTTTCGGATACGCGGTGATTTCCGCCACCACCGTCTGCCCGCTCATGGCCTTGCCGGCCGCCTTGGCAGGGATATGGATATTATGGCCGATCCGGTTTTCATCAGGAATCACGCAGCCGTGCGATTTCGCCTGCTCATATCTTCCGACTATCCGCTTCTGCCCTCTTTCCAGGGTTCCGGCAATCCGCCCTTCCCTTTTGCCGTCGCGTCTCTGCGGCAGGACGCGCACCTCGACCCGGTCTCCATGCAGGTTTTCCCGTAAGAATCGGGCCGGGATGAAGATATCGTCCCCCCCCCCGTCAGGGGCAACGAAGCCATAACCGTCCCTGTGGGTTGAAAGTTTTCCCTGAATCAATCCCATCCCAACAGGAATGGCATAACGATTACCTTTCAGGACGATCAATTCACCCTCGTTGGCCAGCTTGTCCATAAACGCCTTGAACTTGGCGCGTCCGGCCTTGGTCACTGAGAAGAGCTCCATGAGGGTCCTGAATTGTAGAGGTTCAGCGGCATTCTCGCGCAGAATCCTTACGATGTTTTCCTTGTTGATCTTCACAGTGCCCCGTTTCATTGGTAAGATGCCGGATAATAACTATGCAGAAAAAAATACCGGAATGTCAAACAGTTTACTAATAACCTTTGATTTTTTCAGGAAGTTGCGTTTACTATAAGAAACAATGAACTCCAAGAAATTATATCAGGGAGCCGTGATGATTTCCCGATTTTCCATTCTTTTTTTATTCCTGCTGCTCCTTTCCGTTTCGGCATCGGCACTGAACATCCGCCGCCTCCCTGACGATTCGCTTACCGCTGCTGCCGCGAAGATAGTAAAAAAGGATTACCGGGGCGCCATGGAGGCAGCCCGGAATGCACCGGCGGGGGGGATGAAAGATTTTCTCCTCGGCATGTCGGCCGCCAGGCTGGAAGAGTGGGAATCATCCGCCGATTACCTCGGCAAAGCCGTGGCCGGCTTTCCCCTGCTGGCGGATTATGCCATGTATAACCGCGCCTGCGCCCTCTTCCGGCTTGCCAGATATCCGGAGTCGCTGGCAGCGCTGGAGGGACTGGCGCGAAATTATCCGGAGAGTCCATTGATCCGCTCCGCAGACCGGCTGCAGGCCGATATCCTCTATGACGGCGGCAACTTCCGGGATGCGGGCGTTGCCTATCAGAAATTCATCGAGAAATACGCCTCCGGCAGTGATGCCCTGACAGCACTTTACAAAATTGCCCTGTGCCGGGAACGGACGGGCGATACGGCAGGCTCCGCAGCCACGCTCAGAAGCATCCTGCTGAATTATCCCGCTTCACCACTGGCGGAAAAAGCGGAAGAAGATTTGCAGAGGCTCAAGGAAAAAGGGGTCGTTCCCCTCCCCTACTCCGCTGAAGAGATGCTGCATCGCGCAACTGTATTGAGCGATCTCGGGAAATACGGCAAGGCCGTAACTGCCTTTGACTCAATTCCCCTGGAAAGACAAACTGACGAATTTATCTGCCGATTGATGATGAAGAGCGGCCAGGCGCGGTTCAAGGCCAGAAATTACAGGGAAGCGGAACAGACATTCGCCGGGCTTCTGGCAAGAAAACCGAGAAAAGATATTATCGATGAGGCAAGGTTCTGGATAGCCAAAACCCTTGATAGAAATGGCAAGGAGGATGAGGCGTTTGCGACATATATGAAACTGGCGGAATCCTCCCCGAACTCTTTTCTGGTCGATGACGCCCTGCTGGCGGCTGCCTTCATCAGGAAGTTTCAGAATAACGCAGATGGAGAGCTGACTGTACTGAAAAAGCTCATAGCCGGTTATCCCCGGTCGAATCTGCTCCGCACCGCTTTCTGGGAAATCGCCTGGCAAAGCTACCTGGCAGGCGATCTGAAAACCGCTGCTGATTATTTCAAAAAGCAGCTTGATACCGACTGGATGCGCGACAGGACTTTGTACTGGTACGGCCGCACCCTGGCAGCCGCAGGGGACGAAAAGGGAGCGGAGAATGCCTTTGCCCGCCTGCTTGCCGAAAATCCTTTTGGTTATTATGCATTGGCATACAAAAAGGCGGCTAAAGTCAAGGAGGACGAAACCGTTTTCCTTTCCGCAGAGTTGTGTGATATTTTGCCGGAACCGGCAGGCTTTGAACGGGCAAAGGCCCTGATTGCCCTGGGTCTTTATGAAGAGGCCGGCAAAGAGCTCTCTTTCGCCAGGAAGAAACTTGCCGGTAATCCCGCGATAATCCAGGGTATTGCCAGA
>JBGPID010000373.1:0-3273 GCA_041484725.1 Geobacteraceae bacterium
CCCGTCATCGGCCACGACCATGTAGGGATCATCATCGAAACTGAGAAAGGGGGCTATTGCCTTCACCCTTTCACCCAAGTTCCGGTAATAGAGAATGCGGCTCTTGCCGGTGATGTCGGACGAGAGGAGGATTTTTTCCGTCCCGAACCTGGCGGCAAAGAGGGCCTTTCTCAAGAGCGTGCCGACGGCAACCCCGCCTTTTCCCGTATAGGTCGTGTTGATATTGCCCGTGGCGGTCGGATAGCTGAATTCCGGGACCTTTGTCCGGACTATGACGTACTCATTGGAGAGCTCGCCGTAATAGATCTCCGGCCGCGTCACCCTGATATCGGCCAGGCTGACGGGGGGAATATCCTTGACAAAGAACTCGGGGAGCCCCTCCTTGCTGATCCGGCTCACCGGTCCGAAGGTGAGGCCGTTGCCGTGGGTGAAGATGAGCCGCTCGTTTATCCAGTTCCTGCTGGGGAGGTCTGCGTACGAGAGCTCGCGCGGCGAGAGCATAACCTGTGTGTATTGGCCGTTAACCATGTACCGGTCGTTGTCCACGTCAAAAAACTTGTAATAGGTCCTGATCTGCTGCAGCTGACTGTAGGTCTTGAGGAGAGGGGCGTGATCCCAGAGCCTGATATTCTTGATGGTCGCGTCATTTTTGGCTATATCAGCTCCGGAAAGTTTCAGGTCGGCATCAAAGGGTATGGTCTCGATCTTGTCCAGGTCAAACCCGAAACGGGTGAACCTGATGTCGTTCTCTATGTACGGCATCTCCAGGGCAAGCTCATTGGGCGCAACCTTGAATTTCTGCAGCATCGCCGGATATGCCTTGATGCCGACCCCGTACACGGCCAGGACGATGATCGGCGAAAGCAACGCCTTACGCCACAGCCCCTTCCATACGCCGGCTACCAGGAGGATTGCGGTCAGGGGGGTCAGGATGCAAAGAATGCGGTAGACCTGAAGCCGTGCGTTGACGTCGGTGTAACCGGCGCCGTGGACCGCGCCGTTCCCGGAAAGGAGTAGCTGGAAGCAGTCAAGATAGAAACCGGCGGAGATGATCAGCGCGAAGATCCCGACCAGGACCGCCAGGTGCCTTCTTACCCTCCAGTCTACCTGTACCCCCCGCACCGTTAAGGCGATACCGCCGCGCAGATAGTAGACGGCAACGACTATGGCCATGATCGCCGATACCATGAAGAGGAGAAAGCCCTTGAGCATTTCCATGAGGGGGAGTTGAAAGAGGTAGAAGCTGATGTCTTTACCGATGATCGGATCCTTTAACCCGACCGTGACCATGTTTGCAAAGAGGAGGATGTTTTCCCACTGCATGGCGCCCCATTGCCCGGCAAGCATCGCCAGGATGACGCAGGCGAGGATCCCCAGGGGCTTTGCAAGCCGCGCCGCCTCTTCCCTTTTGAGCCGGAAGGCATTCCCCAGAATCCCGTTAAGGGGGAAATTAGGCCTGTTTGCAAAGTAGAGATTCACCAGCGCAAAAACAAGGAGAAGGGCGCCGAAGAAGGCCCCCGCGCCGATTTTGGCGGTCAGTGTCGTCGTAAAGACCGATGTCAGGCCTATCTCTTCAAAAAAGAGCCAGTCCGTGCAGAGCTTGACCAGTGAAAATGTGAACGGAAGGAGAATAAAGATGATGATAAGAAAAAGAACGAGCCGGTTTTTTTTCAACATGATTTTACCCCCGGTATTTTCAAATGTTGTGCGTAATTTTTACCTCCATTTGAAATTGATTACAAGTTATTAAAAACGATCAAGGCGTTCAAAGTATATATCGGGGTCTCGACAGAAGACATTCTGTCATCGGGAATTATCCTATGAAAAGCAGTTGACTCACACAAAGACACTAAGAACACAACCAAAAGTAGGCGCTTCTAAGCGAGAAATCGATGTGTTGTCGAATTGGAACCATTTACCAAATTGGTGTTCCTATGAGGCAAGATAACCTTTTGTTTTCCTTAGTGATCTTTGTGGCTTCGTGTGATATCCGCCGTTTTTAGGATTATACATTTTGTCCTGTGTCGGGGGCTTCCTTCTCATTGATTTGATTAACCATAGCCATTGCACCGCAAAAGAAGTATTCACTGGATCATTTCAGGTAGGTTGTAAAGCTCCTTCGCGGCTCCGGGATTAAATTATGGTGCAATATCAGCATGTTAAGATATGCAAAGCCTGGCATGTTATATGCTTTTATCTTAAGTAGAAGCAGGTAAATTCATCAGGAGGTTGTTCAAATGAGAAAAGTTATTTCCACCATGTTAGCCGCTCTTGTCGCGGTTTCTTTCTCTGGTATGGTTTTCGCCGCCGAGACTCCCAAGAGTGATGTCAAGTCTCAGACTACCACTGCCGCCCCTGGCGGTGAAGTGAAGGTGGAGAAGAAAGAAGTAAAGAAATGCGTCAAGAAGCACAAGAAACACAAGAAATGCGTTGCAAAGAAGGTCGAAGCTGCACCGGCTGTTCCTGCGGCTCCTGCGGCAAAATAATTTCACCTTCCCTTTGTCCATACAGGGGTGTAAAATAAAAACGTGGACCGGGGGAATCTTCGTACAGCGTTACATGAGGAAGGGAGGATATATGAGAAAGATTGTGGTAACACTTATCGTTGCAATTTTTTTATCAGCAACTGCCTCAGCGCCGGCGTTTGCCGACGGATGGGGAGGGCCCTACCATGAAAGAGGTGTTCCAGGCGGACCCTTGTGGCCAATCGTCGCTGCACTGAGCATCCCTGCAGCCGTCATAGACACCGTAGCGCACATTGCACTCCCGTTTCCAGGGGTCGGCTATCCCGTCGTAACTGCAGGGCCGGCAGTGTATGCGGGGCCGGCGGCATACTACGCGCCGGAACCATACTATGCCTCGAGTGTATATGTTGCACCTAGGGGATACTACGCACCTAGGGGATACTATGCGCCGAGGGGATACTATGCGCCGAGGGGATACTACGCGCCGAGGGGATACTATCGCGAAAGAGGCTATCGGACCTATAGGGGCGGTTGGTAACCCGTACTTCGATGTACTGAGAAATAATTGTGGCACTCTTACGCAAGCGAGAAGGTCACTGAATAATTAAGAAGCCGTATCCTCGGGTACGGCTTCTTTTTTGTGGAGTCCCCCGGCAAGTGCACGGGGAAGAAAATTCAAGACCCGGCATTGATGAAATTCATGAAATCGTTCAGAGACCTCAGTTTGAGAGAGTATCTATCGGTAATTATAATCCCGTAGCGTTCCTCGACAGCTGCGATGAATGCGGGGTAGTCAATGGAATCCATC
>JBGPID010000374.1:0-3264 GCA_041484725.1 Geobacteraceae bacterium
ACTCATGCCAACTGTGCTTTGGCTGCCGGATGTCAAGGCCACCTGTGAATTCTGGGCCGAGACCACCTTGCCGATGAGTGAGATCGAGGAGAGGCTGCTGGCATTATTCTGACTGGCTAAAAGGTTCTGCAGATTGCTGTTTATATTATACGTCTGTTCCACCTGGGTAAGCTGCGCCAACTGCGCGACAAACGCTGAACTGTCCTGCGGGTTCAGCGGGTCCTGGTTCTTCAGTTGGGTAACGAGCAACTGCAGAAAGTCATCTTTGTTCAAGCCCGTTGCTTGTTTCATGGCTGCGGCTGCAGCAGCAGCCGGGTCGCTTGTAGAAACCGCGTTTATCATTACGAATTTCCTCCTTTCCTTAAAGCACTAGATTTACCAGCGAATTTTCACACTCCCAATGGTAGCGGAGATTGGTGACTGCATCCTCTTCGGTTGCTGGGGCAGGCCGGAACCCGGCATCGGTTCCCCTGTTGTCCTGCGTTGTCTGCCTCCCGTCTTTCGCTCCCTGCTGGGAGCCTTGCCTTAAATCAGCTGACACATTAAAATGGTCCATTGCGATATTCTGCCGTGAAAGGGTTTCCTTCAATGTATTGAGGTTCTGCATCAGCGCATCTTTCACTGATTGGTTATCCGTCACTATTTCGACCTTGAGTCGCTGGTCCTCCATCCGCATGTTGATCTTCAGCTCACCGAGCTCTTCGGGATGCAGTTTCAGGGTGATCTGGCCTTTGTCGGGACCACGGCCCCCGGCGTCCAGTTTTTCCCTTATCTGGTTTGTTATATGTTCCCCCAGGGGATTTTTTGCGTCAGGTGACGGGGTCGCTAACCTGCCTTCCCCCGGGATCCGCAATTCCCCCTGATTAGCAACAGAGGCCATGGTGGACGGGTTGTCGGCTGTTTTACCCTCACCGGATTTCCGGATAACGTCACCGCCCGCTTCCTTCAGGTTTTCTCGCTCAGCTGCCGCGAAAACGATCTCCATCCGGGAGAGGTCCATTCCCGTATTGGCGGCGGATAGCTCCTGGTTTGCCAACGGTTTCCCCTGGGTGACGTTACCGGGGATGGATGAAACATCGTTCTTCCCAAACATTACGGCGTCAGCTGCCACTGCCCGGTATGCATTTCCCGCTGACTCGCTGCTCGTCCGGCTATGTGTAACGCTTGCCGGCGCCGCTTCCCGGATAGATATGTCCGCTTCCGGACGAGAGATGTCAACCGCTTCACTATTCATTCCATTTTTCCGGGAAAAGAGAATATCTTGACCTGCCTGGAAATCTCCTTTCGCCTGCGGAATAACCGCATCCGCCCCTGTTTTCATCGCGCTTCCCGTGACTTTCCCAAAGTTTACCGGGGGGGCTTCGATTCCGGGAAGAGAGTCATGAGAGTGCTCCGCTCCCTTCAAGATAAATGCTCGGGACGAAGTTTCGGACGCCAATAGGGAATCGGAAGCGTTCGCCGGGAGCAATGTCGCAGGATCCTGGAAGATGTACCCTGTTATTCCGCCCACCGCTTGAAGAAGATTGCCCGGCTGCATTAAGGAGTGATCCGCATCGTTCTCCGGTTGGGCATTACCCTGTGGTTGAACCGGTCCCGCTGATTCCGGCAAAGGAGTGGCAAAATCCCCTTCGCTGAGAAGATTGCCCACCGCAAGCAGGGGAGCCCAAACGGAATCTGTTCCCACCTTTTCCTCACCAGTTTCATGCGGTTTCTCCGCTGGCGAGGAATCGGCTGAATGATCCCTTGATTTTGCCAAAATCGGCAACCCCACAGTCGTATTGAGTGCAGCGGGGTTTTCTGACGGGATTTGCACTTTTCGCGCTCCCTCTGAACGCAACTTCCCAAAAGTTTCCGTTGTGATTTCTCCGGTATTGCCGCCTTTCCCGATCTTTTGCTGCAATACGGGAAGCATCTGCAGGATTGATGTTGCCGGTACTCCATTTTCTCCGGGTGTTGGCAACGCTGCAGAATTCACCTCTTTTCCAGTATCAGATGCTCCTGAATCCGCCGCTGTTTGCTCCGGCAGCTGCTGTACGGTTCTATCAGGCGCGGCCGCTGCCATTGTGAACTGACCCGCGGTAAAAGTGTCCGTAACCTTCAGCAACGGTCCCTGGGACGGATCATTGCGTTGCGCGCCACCCGTCGCTAGTTCAGCGGGCGATTCTTCCCGGAGTGGTGATTGAAAAAATTTATTGCTTCCCGAATCACCCGGCAATCGTTCTCCTTCAACCATTCCCGCCCATTGGTCAAAAAGCAGACCAAAGCTGGGCGACTGCGCTCCTTTGCCCTGGATGCCTCCTGCTTCATCGGCCGCTGTAATTTCAGTAAAAGCCTGTGGCATCTTTGATAGTGACGACATTGTCATTGCAATTTCCATTTTTTCACCTCCTTTCTCGATCGAAGATAAGCGGCAATAATCTGCCCGCTGTACTGCCTCCCCCAAAATTCACGGGGGGTAGTATATACAAAGGTTAAAGGAAGCAGGGTTAAGCCTTCACCCTTCACTCTTCACCTTTTTTCTCCCTACAACTTGTGGCGCCCCTTGGCCCGGAGTACGATTTCTTCCATGAGTGCCTTTTCCTTCTCCGCTATTTCCCGCTGCCGCGCCAGGGAACTTTTTTTCTCCAGCGATTCGAGCATTCTTTTTTTCTTTGAAGCATCCATGAGGGTTTCATGCTTACGTGTCGCCTCGTGATCCAGCAGGCCGACATTCGTCCGTTGATTCTTGATATCGGTGCTCTTTTTCCGGAAGAAAAACGAATACATCTGAAGTTCCAGCCCAGTGATTCCTTCCTGTTGACGCCCGATAAACTCCGAATCGAGTCGCTCCACCGCCTCTTCCTCGGACTTAAGCCGGGAGCTGGCATTTTCAAGCTCCTCTTTAGCTTCGGCAAACTCAAGCTTGCGCACTTTTTCCATTTCCTTCCGGTAGTTCAACACCTGGTCCAGCCTGAACGCCTTTTTATGCATATTCGCACTCCATACCGAAAATAGTCACTTTCGGAAGATTACAGGGCAAATCCATCGTCAAAAATCTGCCGGAGCATTGCGATTGAGTCCTCGACGCTGCAACTGTCATGGACCTCCTGTTTCTGGTAAGCGATTATCTCTTCCATCTTGCCAATGACATAATCGATCTTTGCATTGCTTCCCGGCTTGTACGCCCCGATATTGATGAGGTCTTCCGACTGGCGATAGAGCGCCAGCGCTTCCCTGAATTTTCCCGCAAGTCTCTGGTGCATCTTGTCGGTAACATTCGTCATC
>JBGPID010000375.1:0-3251 GCA_041484725.1 Geobacteraceae bacterium
AAGATGGAGATGAGCGAGCCGCCGAAGCCGAGCCCCACCAGCTGGCTGACCACGTCTTTAAGCGGCGCATCGGGCATCAGTTTCTGCAACGCCAGGAAATAGCCGGCAACACCGAGGAGGCCGAGCCCGACCACCAGCATGCCGGTGATGGCGCCACCCCTGAATGCGACGTTTAACGCCTTGTGAATGCCCGACTTGGCCGCTTCGGTGGTCCGGACATTGGCCCTGACCGAGACGAACATGCCGATGAAGCCGGTGAGGCCGGAGAAGAGCGCGCCGATGGCGAAGCCGATGGCGGTCTTGGCGCCCAGCGGCGCCGGCAAGGCGAACAGGATAAGAAAAATCACCGCCCCGACCATGGCGATAATCGTGTATTGGCGCTTCATGTAGGCGCCGGCCCCCTCCTGGATGGCCGCTGCAATCTGGCGCATCCTGTCGCTCCCCTGGGGAAGCCCCAGGATCCAGTTGGCCGAAATCAGGCCGTAGGCGACTGCGCACACGGCGCAACCCAGGGCGAAGAGTACCGCGTATTGTTCCATTTGAAAATCCTCCCTTCAAAATATTTAATGCTGTTTACGCCTTGGCAAGGCGTTCAATAATCGGTCGAAAAACAGCAAATTGTTATAGGAAACGATGCGCTTTGTCAACCTTTAATTGTCCGTTCCGGATAAAATCTGCCTGAAGTACGCCAGGATAAGCAGAAATTAATTCCAGAATTTAATTGACAATTTATACCATTTGGTAATAGATTTTATTTTATGAAACTGCAGCCTTTTGTTGATGGGAAAATCAGCATGCTTGAAAGCCTCTGTCGTGAACGGGGACTGGCCCTTACCGTTCAACGGCGGATCATTCTCGAAAACCTTGCCTCCCGTGCCGATCATCCCACGGCAGACCAGATCTATGAGGCCGTTAAAGAGCGGATCAGGGGGTTATCGAGAACGACCGTTTATCGGGTGCTGGAGACCTTTATGCAGCTGGGGGTGGTGACAAAGGTCAGTAATCCCCAGGCAAAGGCCCGCTTTGAAGCCGATACGGAGCGTCATCACCATCTGATCTGCAGCGGCTGCAAGTCGGTTACGGATTGCCATGACGAGCGACTGGACGGGATCGAGGTGCCGGCGGAGGTCGGGACCGGGTTCGAGGTCAGGGATTTTTCCCTGGCGATTACCGGGTTATGCGGCTCTTGTCGCCGGGAAGAGACCCACTGAGCGTAAATCTCTATACAGTATACAGGGAAAGGATAGTAATGAAAGCGTTAGCGATAAAAGAAGGTATTTACTGGGTAGGGGCAATCGACTGGGCCGTCCGGGATTTCCACGGGTACGAGACGCCACGGGGGACTTCCTACAACAACTACCTCATCATGGATGAGGAAATTACCCTGATCGATACGGTAAAGCACGATTTTTCCGCCATCACCATCGATAACATCCGGAGCGTCGTTGATCCGTCCAGGATAAAAAATGTTGTTATCAATCACATAGAGAACGACCATGTGACAAGCCTCCACCGGATCATGGAACTTGCCCCGGACGCTGCAATTTACATGACCGACAAGGGGAAAAAGGGAATCGAACGGTTTTACGACATCAGCTGCTGGGACATCAGGGTTGTTAAGACTAACGATACCCTCCGGATCGGAAAACGGACCCTCCGCTTCATCGAGACGTCGATGCTCCATTGGCCGGATTCAATGTTTACTTACTGCCACGAGGACAAGGTGCTGTTCAGCCAGGACGCCTTCGGACAGCACATCGCATCATCCGGCAGGTTTGACGATCAGTACATTGCCCATACCTCCCAGGCGGAACTGGATGATGCGGTCATCGATTATTATGCCAATATTCTCATGCCCTTCGGTCAACTGATCAAGTCCAAGATAACCGAACTGGGGAAACTCGGCTTGGAGATCGGAATGATCGCCCCGGACCATGGGATAATCTGGCGCTCCGATCCGAACAGGGTTCTCTCCCTCTATCAGGAAATGGCGGGGGGAAAGGCCGAGCTGAGCGCCACGATTATATATGACACCATGTGGCAGAGTACTGCGCTCATGGCGAACCCCATAGCGGCAGGGATCATGGACGAGGGGATCACCTGCGAAATAGTAAAGCTTCGGGCCACCCCCATGAGTGTGGCTATCAAGAAATTCTGGAAATCGCGCGGGACTCTTATCGGCGGGCCCACCCTCAATAATATCATGTATCCGACAGTCGCGGAGTTTCTCACCCATCTGCGCGGCCTCCGGCCGAAAAACCGACTCGTCGGGGCTTTCGGCAGCTATGGCTGGGGCGGCGGCGCAGTGAAGGAAGCCTACGAGGAATGCAAAAGGATGGGTCTCGAAATTTTCGAACCGGGAATGCAGCTGCTTTACCGTCCATCTCCGGAAGATGAAACCGCCTGTTACAATTTCGGGAGGGAATTCGCCAAGAGGCTTAAGGAATATCACGCAACGATTTAGCTTCCATCAGGAATTCCCGGATGGAAACCGATCAGTTCCGCTTTCGTATTTAACCATACAACCGAGGCTAAAGCAAAAGGAGGAAGCGATGAGCATTGATACACTTACCGTCCAGGAGGCGGTTCGACGCTCTATCCAGATCGAAAAGAATGCCATGGATTTTTACCGGCTGGGCGCCCACAAAATGCGGGACGCCGATGCCAGGAGGGTTTTTGAGATATTGACTGGGGAAGAGCGGGGACATGCCGCTACATTCTATAATGTTTACACCGGCACCGATATCCCGTCCCTGGATGCGTTTCTCGACCAGCCGCCGCAACACGAATCCGACTGGATATCTGGCCTGGACCGGATCATCGATACCGGTTTCAACGAGCAGAAGGCGCTTGAACTGGCCATGACCAAGGAACAGCAGCTTGAGGAAAGCATGCGCGGGATGACGGAACGGATACCCGACCCCGCAGTGAAAGCGGTATACGAGCTGAATATCAGGGAGACACACAACCACTACCTGATGATCGAGTCCGAATACGCCCGGGTCATGGGAATGGTTCACGAATCGGACATGGATATTTATGTGCGCGAGTAGCGCCGGCAATATCCAAAATAGTTTCCATCCGGAAACGGTTCTTTTCCGCCCTGGCGACGTCAATCTTCGGGCTTGCTTGTGCGGCGTACCATCGTACGCCTCCGCGCAACCCCTCGATTTCCTTGCCAGGACGAAAAATCCCTCGTTTCCGAATTGGAAACCAATAGTGTCTCATCCGGAGTTTCCGGATGGACACTA
>JBGPID010000376.1:0-3250 GCA_041484725.1 Geobacteraceae bacterium
AGATGCCAGGCAATCGCCTCCCCTTCCCGGTCCGGGTCAGTGGCCAGGAGGAGGAGATCGGTATCCTTCAGTTCTTTTCTGATGGCGTCGAGATGTTTCTTGCTTTCGGGGAGAACAGCATATTTCGGTGTGAAGTCATGCTCTATGTCCACCGACCCCTGTTTGCTCGGCAGGGCGCGCACATGGCCGTACGAAGCGAGCACACGATAATCCTTGCCGAGAAACTTTTCAATGGTCTTGGCCTTGGCCGGTGATTCAACGATAACGAGATTGCGGGACATATTTTCACCTTATTAAATACTAGCGGCTAGTGGCTAGCGGCTAGTTGCTGGTCTGTCATGAGATGGCGAAATTTTTGCCGGCGAGCTGCATAATCGCCCCCTTCAACTCCAGGCGAAGTAAAATAGCGGAAACCTCCCCCACTGTCAATCCACTTTTTCTGATGACGTCGTCGATATGGAGCGGAGAGCCGGCCAGCAGGGTATAGATGGCGGCCTCCTGCGGGGTTAGGCTGAAACCGGGCTCACTGGCGCTCCCTTCAGCAATCGTGTGTTGCCTGTACGGCAGCAGCTCTTCCAGTATATCCTCAACTCCCTCGACCAGTTTCGCACCCTGTTTGATCAGTCGATTGGCGCCGCGACTGGAACTGTAGTTAATGTTTCCCGGAACGGCAAAAACTTCCCGTCCCTGTTCCAGGGCATACTGCGCGGTGATGAGCGAGCCGCTGTTTTCCGTTGCTTCCACTACCAGCACTCCGCGGGAGATGCCGCTGATGATGCGGTTCCGGCGGGGGAAGTTCTCGGCCAGGGGAAGGGTCCCCATGGGAAACTCTGAAAAGAGTGCACCCTTCTCAGCCATCTCTTCGAAGAGCCTGCGATTTTCCGGGGGATACAGCACATCGATACCGCATCCCAGCACCCCGATGCTGTGCCCGCCGTTGTCCAGCGCGCCGCGATGGGCCGCCGAATCCACCCCCCTGGCCATGCCGGAGACCACCGTGACCCGATGTCCGGCCAGTTCCCTGGCCAGTTTCGTTGTTGTCATCAACCCATAGGTTGATGCGCGCCGCGATCCGACTATGGCTATGGCCGGCTCCAACCCTGCCGTTTCCCCCTTCACATACAGGTATGGCGGAGGATCGGGGATCTCCAGGAGGATTTTCGGATACCCCTCGGCAAGGAAATTGACGACCTTGACCCCAGCCTTCTCTACCTTCTCGCACTCGCGCTCGGCAAACTCCCGGTAAGCGTGACCTTTGATGGATGCGACAACCGCTGCATTTATTCCCCTGACCTGTGCCAGTTCCGACGCGGAGGCATTAAGCGCTTTTTCCGGGGTGTCAAAGCGCTCCAGAAGCCGGCGAAATGTCACATTCCCCACCAGGGGAACAGATTTCAGGGCAAACCAGAAAAAATGTTCCACTATTGGCCCTTCAACGCAATAAAAAGGGACCGGCCCCCTGGCCAGTCCCCCCTTGTTCGATGTCTCATTTGCTTCTTTTCAGCTCCACCCGGTCCCCCCGGTAGATGGCGTCGATACTTTTCACCACGAGCGCCGTCGCCGTATTCTGCCCGGTCTCCACAACCACCACTGCGCCCAGTACCTCGTCAGGCAGTTTCCCTATCGGGGTAAAATCAAATAAATTCTGTGCGGGGACGACATCCCTGACGATATAGAGCAGATTGCCGGTCTTGAGCCCCTGCGCCCTGCCGAGGTCCAGATAGACAATATCGCCCGCGGCAATGGTGATTTTGCCGGTCAGGGTTTCCACGATATAGCCTGTCAGTTCCAGTTCGGATGCCTGCAGGAAGACTTCCCGTTTCCGGTCGCGATAGGGCATGAGGTACGCCCCGGCACTGATTTCCTGGAACGAGTTGGTGATAATACCTCTGGAAGTAGTCTCTTCCATTTCCGAAAGCTGCAGCGCACCCAAAGGGACAACCTTGTAACCGATTATGTTGCTGGTTACCGGATGGCTCACCGCGTCCATTTTCCGGAATATGGAAAACCGGTCGCCCGCCTTGGCACCGTGGATTCTGCCGATATCCGTGTAGACGATATCATCTGCACCGACCATCTGTCTGTTTTGATATGTGGCGACAATAAGGCCTGCCGGCCTGAGATTCTTCTCCAGCAAAAATCCTTCACCGCCGTTGACCGAAAAGCTCTTTTCCTGGGCAACTTCTTCGGCAATGGCCTTCATCTCTTTTGTCTCTTTTGCCTCAGCTAAAGCACCAGCCTGGCCCTTTACAGCCTCTTCCACAACAATCCTGTCCGGATAAAACCGCAATTTCTGCCCTGGGAAAATCAGGTGCGGATTGGTGATCTGTTGCGGATTGCGGGCCCAAAGGTCCGGCCAATAATGGGGGTCTTTAAGAAACCGATCCGACAGTCCCCACAAGGTATCACCCTTTTTGATCACATAGATGGTCGGCTCATCGCTCTGGGCAAAAACTGCCTGAAAACCGGCGGTAACAATCGACAGCAGTACTACGGCAAAAAGTATCCTTTTCATGGTCACCTCACGTTAGTTGCGGTTCAATCGTTCTCTGGCCTTAACGGCAGCCTGGCTATTGGGGTATTTGTCGATCAGCGATTGCAGTGCAGCCTTCGCCTTGCCCGGTTCATTCATACTTATGTAAGAATAACCTATCTTCAGCAAGGCATCGGGCACCTTATTTCCTTTGGGATATTCGGTAAGGACCTTATTGAACGCATTGACTGCCTTGGGATAGTCATGCTGGGTGTAGTGGCATTCTCCCATCCAGTAGACGGCGTTCCCCGCATATTCACTGTCGGGGTAGTTTTTAATGAACGCGCCAAAGGCTTCGACAGCGCCGGAATAATTATTTGCACTGAACAGCCCGAATGCCTTCATATAGGCATTCTGGGCCTTGCTGTCCCTGCTGCCGGCGGACGGCTCCTTATTGACGACTTCAATGCGGGGAACCACAGTCGACGGGATTTCAGCCCCCTTCTTCGGAGGAACCGATTCGAGTGTATCCCTCATTTTACTAACGGCCGGCTTCAGTTCTCCGAGGTCCGTGGAATTTGACTTAACCTGGGCCTGCAGCTCTTTCACTTCCTTGGTCAACTCCGCCAGCCGCGCATTGACAGCCGCATTCCCCTGGACCAGCTGCTCCAGCCTCGAGTCCGTCTCCATCTGCCTTTTCATGACCACATCGGTGGAGCCACATCCGGAAATCGTCATACATAAGGCAACGGCCAAAAAACAGTTTTTTAGTCGCAT
>JBGPID010000377.1:0-3249 GCA_041484725.1 Geobacteraceae bacterium
AGCGGTGGGACCCAGTGGGGGTTTCCCCGGTACACCTTCCACGGGAATCGGATGAATTCGTTTTTGTTGCCCTCCCCGTTGACCTCTTCGATCTGCACGAACTCGCCATGATCCACTATTAGATCACACCGAGCTTTCTTCCCGCGTTCTCGATCACGCCGAGCACCCGGTCGAGCATTTCGTCGGTATGGGTGGCCATGTAGCTCGTGCGAATGAGGCATCTGCCGGGCGTAGTGGCCGGCGGGATCACGGGGTTCGCGAACACACCGCCGTCGTTCAGGGCCTTCCACATCATGAAGGCCCGCTCCATCCCGCCCATGACGAGCGGTATGATGGGAGTTTCGGCGAGACCGGTGTCGAAGCCCATCTGTTTGAAGGCCTTCATCATCTTGTTCGTATTGTGCCAGAGCCGCTCCCTTCGTTCCGGTTCCCGGTCGATGATATCGAGCGCGGCGATGACCGCAGCCACCGACGCCGGCGGCGGGCTTGCGGAGAAAATGAGGGGCCGCGACGTGTGCTTTATGTAGTGGATCACCTCTTCGCTCGCCGCGACGAAGCCGCCGATGGAAGCCAGCGATTTGCTGTAGGTGCCCATGATGATGTCGACTTCCTTCTCCAGACCGAAGTGCTCCACCGTGCCGCGTCCGGTTTGGCCTAGCACCCCGATGCCATGGGCGTCGTCCACCATGAGCCTGGCCCCGTACTTCCTGCAGAGCCTGAGGATGTCGGGTAGCGGCGCGATATCCCCTTCCATGCTGTAGATGCCGTCCACGATCACGAGCTTGCCGCGGTTCCCGCATTCCTTGAGGACGTATTCAAGGCTTCCCATATCGTTGTGCCTGAACTTTTTGACCTCGGCATAGGATAGCCTGCACGCGTCGATGATGCTGGCGTGGTCGAGCTTGTCGATCACGACCACGTCGTGCTTGCCGGCAAGGGATGTTATGATCCCGAGGTTGGTTTGATATCCGGTGGAAAAGGTGAGTGCCGCGTCCTTGCGAAAGAACGAGGCAAGCTTCTCCTCGAGTTGCACATGGATGTCGAGGGTGCCGTTGAGGAAGCGTGTGCCTGCGCAGCCGGTGCCATACTTTTTCACGGCCTCGATGGCGGCCTCCTTCACCTTCGGATGGTTGGTAAGCCCGAGATAATTGTTTGACCCGAGCATGATCATCTTCCTCCCCTCGACGATCACCTCGGGGCACTGCTCCGATTCCACGACGTGAAAATAGGGATACAGCCCGGCGGCCATAACCTCTCTTGCTGTCGTGTACTTGCGGCATTTTTCGAATAAATCCGGCGTTCTTGCCTCAAGGACCCGCAGCGGAGCCGGCGCCGCCTCTACAGCCAGTTGTTTTTTCTGTACCACTTCCATGTTAGTTCCAGCCCTTTCTGGAGGGGATACTCCACCCGGAAGCGGAGGTCATTCTCGATCTTGCCCACATCGCACAGCCAATATCGCTGGGCCGCTTCCCGCACCTTCTGCCTGTTGGCAAGCGCGGGCCTTTTGCTGAACAGGCTGCCGATTTCGGATGCGAGGCCGATCAGGTAGGCCGCCCCGTAGGGAAGCTTAATCGTGCGTGCCTTCACACCCCCCGTGGAGAGGAGCAGTGCCCTGAATTTCGCCCACGAGTAGGCCTTGCTCTCCGCAACAAAATATACGCTGCCGCTCTCCGTTTTGAGCTCGGCTGACAGGAGCAGCGCCGCTGTCAGGTCTTCGACATAGCAGAGGTTGAGATACCGGTCGCCTCCGCTCATTTCGAGTGTCAGGCCGCGGCTGGCCCAGCGGAACAGTTCATACACGTCCGCATCTCTCGGCCCGTAGACACTCGACGGACGGAGAATCACAACAGGAAAACGGTCTTTGTAACCGCGCGCTTCGTCTTCGCCAAGGAGCTTGCTCCTGCCGTAATCAGACACGGGATGCGGCTTATTGCCAGCGTCGACCGGCCGTCCGTCCGGGCTCGGACCTGCCGCCGCCTGGCTGGAGACCAGTATGAATTTCTCGATGCCGGGATTGTACCGTGCGCATGCCTCCAAAAGATTCTTCGTGCCGAGGTGGTTCACGATGTAATAATCGCGGGCACGTTTTGCCTTGGTAACTCCGGCGCAATGGAATACGAGCGAAACCCCCTGCACGGCGTCGGCAAGCGTTTCTGGCCGCGTGCAGTCACCCTGTGTGAGTTGCACCTCCATCCCCTCAAGCCAGCGCAGATGCCGGAGATCCCTAACCAGGCAGGTTACGGAATAACCGTTCTTAAGAAGCCGTTCGACAAGATGACTTCCCACAAAGCCGGTTCCGCCCGTGACCAGTGCCCGTCGTTGCCCCATCTCCTCTCCCCGTGCAACGTCCATGCACAAAGTGTAGCCCGATAATCTTCAAAGTCAAGATGCGTCCGGCGCTACGGACTGGCACGATCATGTCCGCCAGAGATAATATTAATTTGTTTTTTCAACCCTTTATTGTCGGTCGGTTGCAGACTGATGACCGGTAAGGAAATTTGCTCCTGCACCTGCTGAATGATGGACTCTACCCCGCGCTTCCGTCCTTCAACCATGTGTGCCGGTTTTTCTCGGCTTCCCCCGTTATTTTCCTGGCTTGGGTTATGATAGACCGTACCTTTTGCGGGTTCATCCCCATTATTCTCTCTAACCCTTTTACTTCTGCAGCAGCAACCTTGGCAATCGTATCATAGCTGGATTCGACCAGGCGCCGCGATAGTACTTCCCCTATCCCTTTGAGTTTCTGCAGCTCTTTCATTTGTTCCTTCATAGCTTCCTCCCTTATCATAACAACAGCTCAAATATCGCAGAAAACACGATAGTTCTCATCTTCTGCTAAAAGAAGTAAATCGCAACAAACATGCCAGAGAAGGCCCGCGGATACTGGAAATGCAACGATATGATTGTACAGGGGAAAATGTAGAGAAAGAGTACGGGGGGAAGGTAATACCGTCTGCGGCAGCCGTCATATTTGACTGTACTGTTAAATATGACGGGTGATGCTGACGGTTTCCCCGTTTAACGCTGGCTTTCATTTTCCATTTTATACGGCATAATAAGAGGCGGGGGAAGATTCACAACCAGCTCATGCTTCAGATTGCAGCGGGCAAATAGGTCAATATTTCGCATCAACGTTTTACTGTCATCCATTTATATGGTATAAAAAAACCTATGAAAAAGAAAGTTAAACCGGCGAGTAGCGATAAAGATCCTGCCGGTATTCCACAACAAACCGAGCCGTCACGAAAG
>JBGPID010000378.1:0-3236 GCA_041484725.1 Geobacteraceae bacterium
GATTGCGCTTCCAGTTCGTCAAGATGGTCGTACATAACAAATTTCTCCTATTCTTCATGAAACGCGATTTTTTCGTCAGATCAAGGCTGTCAAGGCATTGCGCGGAGACGTGGCAGCGCCACTTCGCACAAGCAATGGCGAAGACTTACGTAGAGCTAGCGAAAAAGCCGCGGCCGCAGGAGAAAACATGTACGACCACCTGGATGAACTGGAAGCCCAGAGTATCTATATCTTCCGCGAGGCCTACCGCAAGTTCGAAAACCTTGCCATGCTCTACTCCATCGGCAAGGATTCGACCACCATGATCCATCTGGCGAGGAAGGCGTTCTTTGGCAGGCTCCCCTTTCCTCTTGTCCATATCGACACTACCTATAAATACCCGGAGATGATTGAATACCGGGACAGGATGGCCAGGGAGTGGGAGGCGGAGCTGATAGTCGGCCGGAATGAGGAAGCAATAGCCTGCGGCATGGGGCCGGAGCAGGGACGGCTCGTCTGCTGCGAGAAGCTAAAGACCGACGGACTTTCCAGAGTCATCGAGCAGTGTGATTTCCACGGGCTCTTCCTCGGCATCCGACGCGACGAAGAAGGGAGCCGCGCCAAGGAACGGGTCTTCTCGCCCCGGGACAAGAACTTCGAGTGGGCCTACAAGGACCAGCCCCCCGAGCTGTGGGACCAGTTCAACACCAGCTTCGAGAAGGGGACCCATATCCGCGTGCATCCCATCCTTCACTGGACCGAGCTGAACATCTGGGAGTACATAAAAAGGGAGAAGTTCGAGATATGCCCCCTTTACTTTGCCAAGGACGGCAAACGCTTCCGTTCCCTGGGCTGCATGCCGTGCACCAAGCCGATAGATTCCGATGCCGGCACTGTTGACGAGATCATTGAGGAGCTGAAGATCATAAAGGCGCCGGAGCGGGCCGGCCGGGCACAGGACCAGGAGAATGCGTATGCCATGCAGAAGTTAAGAGCCAAAGGCTACATGTAAGGGGGAACTCACACTTTTCCGCAATCTCGGCGTCAGACCGCGCCCCTCCTTGTGCGACGTGGCGCTGCCACGCCTCCGCGTCGGCGCTTGGCTTCCTTGACCTTGCGAAAAATTGAGCGTTCCCGGAAATGATAAGTCCTGTTTATCCTTGTAAAAAGTAAGAACTGAGGTTGTTATGAACCAGTCGGAAACGTTAAAAATTGTCATTGTCGGCCATGTGGACCATGGCAAGTCCACCCTCATCGGTCGCCTCTTTTACGATACCGGAAGCATACCGGAGTCCCGTTACCAGGAGATCGCAGCCACCTGCAGGGCGCAGGGGAGGGAATTCGAATTCGCCTACCTGATGGACGCCCTTGAGGAGGAGCGGGACCAGAACATCACCATCGATACTGCCTCCACCTTCTTCAAGACGGCGCAGCGCCCCTACGTGATCATCGATGCGCCGGGGCACAAGCAGTTCCTGAAGAACATGATCACCGGCGCATCCTCTGCCGACGCTGCCATCCTTCTCGTTGACGGGGTGGAAGGGGTTCGCGAGCAGACCAAACGCCATGCCTATGTCCTGTCACTCCTCGGGATCCGCCAGGTGGTGGTCGCCATCAACAAGCTCGACATTGTGAGCTACGACCAGAAGGTTTTCCGCGAGGTGGAGAATGACATCCGCGCCTTTCTCCACTCGGTGGATATCGTCCCCTCCTACGTTATCCCCATCTCCGCGCGGGACGGGGAAAATATCGCCGCCAGGCTCGATAAAGTGCCGTGGTACACCGGTCCGACGGTGCTGGAAGCGCTGGACACCTTCGAGAATGCCCGTGCCGACCACGGTCTCCCTCTGCGCCTGCCGGTGCAGGACGTTTACAAATGGGACGGGAAAAGGATCTACGTGGGACGGGTGGAAACCGGCGCCATCAACAGGGGGGACGAGATAATCTTCCTCCCTTCGGGGAAGATTACAAAAGTGAAGAGCGTCGAGATGTGGCAGTCCCCCGACCTGGAACGGGCCGTCGCCGGACAAAACATCGGCATCACCACCGAGGAAGAGCTGTTCGTGGAGCGGGGCGAGGTGATCTCCCGGCGCAAACGGACCCCGGTCAAGGCCAGGGAGATCAGGGCGAGCATCTTCTGGCTGGCGGACCTCCCTTTCCAGACCGGAAAAACCTACACCATCAAGCTGGCCACAGCCGAAGTGCTGGCCACGGCCGTGTCGATCGAGGAGCGTCTGGATTCCTCCACCCTGGAGGTCACCGAGCGCTATGCGGCCGAACTCCTCCCGAGCGAAGTGGGGACGGTGCTCTTCAGTCTGAAGAACGATATCGCCGCCGATCTTTACCGGGACAGTATCCGTCTGGGACGCTTCGTTATCGAAGACAGCATGCTTATCGGGGGCGGCGGCATCATCCGGGGCCTTACAAGTGCCGACGGTGTCTCCGCCCAGCGCATCAACCTGGGAGAATCGTTCATAATGGGGGATGAAGGGAGCCAGGTGGACCTGACCGGGGAAAGAGGGAGCATCGAGTTCGACATCTCCACCGGATTTATCGATTACCTGGAGCGGGGAAACCGGATACTCTTCCGGCTGCGTGATGTGGGACAATTGGAGCCGGTGGCGCTGATGGCCTTCGAACACAATCTCAACTTCGTTTTCAACCGTGACAAAGACCGGGTCAACGTTATCCTCTACAGGCACGGCCCCGAACCGACGCCCCGGGATCTGGAGGGAGGGTGGCTGTAGGAGCGGGCAACATTTACCATTGACAAAAATCACATGCTCCCGTATTCTTTCATGAAAATTGAATAGTTGACTTTCTTATCTAGAGTGGTGGAGGGACAGGCCCTGCGAAACCACAGCAACCGGCCCGGTACGGGCGTCAGGTGCTAAATCCTGCCGTGCTTAGCGGCAAAGATGAGAGAGGCGCTTAAAGCATGACAGCATGTCGAAAGCCCCTTCTCATCCCGGTGAGAAGGGGCTTTTTCGTATTTTTCGCCGTGTAACGCTTAAAACCCGGCTTCTGGAAATTTATGTACACCGGCATTGTTGAACCAAAATCCGTAACCTTCGATATCGATCTCAAACTGGAGAGCGGCCGTATTCTCGGCCCGATCACGCTTGCCTATGAGACCTATGGGGAACTGAACCGCGAGCGCTCCAACGCCATCCTTGTGGCCCACGCCTGGACCGGCAGCGCCCACGTTGCGGGGAAGAACAGTCCGGAAGAGACGAAGCTGGGCTGGTGGGACGCCA
>JBGPID010000379.1:0-3213 GCA_041484725.1 Geobacteraceae bacterium
CCTGGCCATCATCCACCCCCCACGAGTCTTGTGATGCTCAGGAAAAAGTCCGGATAGATGCCGATCACAACCGATATGAGCGCGGTGACGAAGAGGGGGACCACCATGAACGGGACCCACGACACCCCCTCAAGGCTGCCGGTGCCGCTCTCCCCCTGCGGCGGGTCGCCGAAGAAGGAGGTGAGAACGATCGGCACGAAGTAACCGGCGTTTAAAAGGCTGCTCACCACGAGCACCGCGAGTATAATGTTGTTGTGGATATCCATCGACCCCAGGGCCAGGTACCACTTGCTTACGAAGCCGCTTGCCGGCGGCACGCCGATCATGCTCAGGGAGGCGAGGCCGAAGGCAACCATGGTAAACGGCATGCGCCAGCCGATCCCCCCCAGCTCACGAATGTCCTTTTTACCGCTCGCCGCGGCAATAGCCCCGGCGCAGAAAAAGAGGGTGATCTTGGCGAAGGCGTGGTTGGCGATATGCATGAGCCCGCCGCTGATGCCGCGGGGGGTGAGCATCGCCACGCCGAGGATGACATAGGAGAGCTGGCTCACCGTGGAATAGGCGAGCCGCGCCTTGAGATTGGTCTTGGTCAGGGCGATCACCGAGGCAATGATGATGGTGAAGGAGACGAAATAAGCGGTGAAGAGGCCTAAGCCGCTCCCCTGCAGAAGGGCCACCCCGAAGAGGGAAAGCATGATCCGGCAGATGGAGAAGACCCCCGCCTTGACCACCACCACCGCGTGGAGCAGGGCGCTGACCGGCGTCGGCGCAACCATGGCGTCCGGGAGCCAGTTGTGGAGCGGCATGATCCCCGCTTTGGCGAAGCCGAAGAGGAAGAGGAGGTAGGTGACGGTCACCATGGTCCGGTCTGCGCCAGCGGGAAATATGCCGTTCACCACCCCGTTGGTGGAGAAATCGAGGGTGCCGCAGATGACGTAGGTGAGCGTCATGGCCGAGAGGAGGAACGCCTTGGAGGTGAACATCAGGTAGATGATGTATTTGCGACCCCCCAGGTAACCCTCCTCGTCCTGGTGGTGCATGACAAGGGGATAGGTGAAGATGGAGATCAGCTCGTAGAAGAGATAGAGGGTGAAAAGGCTCCCCGCGAAGGCGACACCCACCCCGGCGCCCACCGAAACCGCATAGCAGACGTAGAACCGGGTCTGGGCGTGCTCCTTGAGGGCGCGCATGTAGCCGATGCAGTAGAACGCCGCGGCGATCCAGAGAAAGGACGAGGTGAAGGCGAACAGCGCCCCCAGTCCGTCCAGGCGGAACTTGAGCGAAACCCCCGGGTAGAGGGTCACTGCCGTGCACGCGTAGGTCCCCCCGGCCAGGAGATGGGGGAGGAGGGAGGCGACAATGGCGAAGGTGAAGAGCGCCCCGGCAACCGACAACCCCTCCCGCAGGTTCGGTCTTTTGCGGGCCGCCATGATGAGAAGGGCGGTCACCATCGGGATCATGGGGGCAATAATCAGTCTGTAGTCGGCAATTGTTTCCATAAATAACCAGATGTATAACCCCTCCCGACCTCCCCTTAACTTAAGGGGAGGAGAATTCATTCCCCCTCTTAAGCTAAGAGGGGGTCAGGGGGAGTTATGTTTGCAATTGCTGAAAGGTTCAAAGGCAGCAGGTTTTCCCTAACAGTCTTCAGCCTTCAGCCTATTAACCTGCCTATTCAGTTTTTCAGATCGTCCACCTCGGCCGGGTCGATCGATCGGTACCTGTTATAGACCATGAGGATGAGACTCACGATCACGGCCGCTTCCGCCGCCGCTATCCCCATGATGAAGAGGGTGAATATCTGGCCGACCGCCGGGTTCGGCGCCAGGAAACGGTTGAAGGCCATGAAATTCAGGGCCGCTCCGTTCAGGATGAACTCGCCGGAGATCAGCATGCCTATGAAGGTGCGGTGCCGCACCATGCCGTAAATACCGAGCACGAGGAGAAAAAGGGCGATAACGAGGTAGCTGGTGAGATTGTCGCTAGGCATCATTGGGCTGTTTCCTCCTGCCGATGCCGGAGATGATCAGCGCCCCGATGATGGCGACGAGTAGCACCACCGAGATCAGCTCGAAGGGGAGACAGAACTGATAAAGAAGGTTCTCCCCGAGATATTTCACCGAGAAGTCGCCGCTCCTAACCGGGGCCTTAGTCCAGTTCGCCCTCAGGATGGCCGCCGAAAGGAGGCAGAACCCGGAGGCACAGGCGAAAACGGCGAGCGCCCTGTTTCTTCTGCCGGTGACCCGTCTTTCCGCCTCAAGCTTCGGCTTAGGGCCGACCATCACCCCGAAGGCAATGATGATGCAGATCGCGCCGATGCAGATGAGGATCTGCATCAGCGCCAGGAACTGACTCCCCAGGTAGAAAAAGAGACCCGCCACCCCGAGCAGGGAGAGGGAGAGGCCGAGTACGGCGTTCATCAGATAACGGGCCCGCATCGCCACAAAGCCGCCACAGGCGATGAGAAGAACAAAGAGAAAGAACCCCGCTTCGGCCATGTAACGGTAGAGGATCATCCCGTCTCCTCCAGTCGTGTCAGCAGATTGTAGCGGTACTCCTCGGGGGAGAAACCGGCAAGCGCGTATTCATGGGAGTAGCAGAGGGCGCTGGTCGGACAGACCTCTACGCAGGCGCCGCAGAGGCTGCACTTGGTGAAGTCGAGATGATAGGCGGTCAGGACCTTCCCCTTTACCCCTTCGCGGGTCTCCCCCAAAACGGTTATACAGCTGGAAGGACAGTCCTTTTCGCACATCATGCAGACGATGCAGCGATGGCTCCCCGTCTCCTGGTCCCTGACCAGTTCGGTGTGGCCGCGGAAATTGGGGGTGATGTCGATTCGTTCCCGCGGGTACTGCACCGTCACCACAGGCTGGAACAGCGCCCGGAAGGTGACGCCCAACCCGACCAGGAGGCTCTTTGCTCCGGTATAAAGGATAGAGAAGTACTCTTTCATAGTTTCACAATCACCGCCGTAACCAGCAGGTTGACAAGCGCAAACGGAATCAGGTACTGCCAGCAGAAGTTCAGGAGCTGATCGAAACGGACCCGCGGGAAGGTCCAGCGGATCCAGATCATTACAAAGAGCAGGGTGTAGACCTTGAGCATGAACCAGACGATCCCCGAGTATGCGATCCAGGGAAGGGGGGGACCGGACCAGCCGCCGAGAAAGAGGACGACGGCGATGGAGGCCACGAAGAACATATGGGTGTACTC
>JBGPID010000380.1:0-3202 GCA_041484725.1 Geobacteraceae bacterium
GCCGCCATTGCCGTTCCCCTTGACGATTTCCGCCGCGCCGAACAGGGAAACCTGGGCGCTTTCCCGTTCCTGCTGGATTCTCTGGCCGAGGTTCATTGCCTCTTCCAGACCGGCCATGAGAGCGGCGCGCCTGGCGCCGGTGGAATCAAAGGCGCCGCACTTGACCAGCGATTCCACTACCCGCCTGTTAACCCGGCGCAGGTCCACCCTCTCGCAGAATGCGAAGATGTCACGGAACTCGCCGTTCCGGCGCGCCTCGCGGATTGCCTCGATAGCCGCCCCGCCGACGTTCTTGACCGCCCCCAGGCCGAACCGTATGGAATTTCCCCTGACGCGGAAAGAGAGGTCCGATCCGTTTATGTCCGGCGGCAGCACTTCGATACCCATCTCCCGGCAGTCGGCGATGTTCTTGATGACCTTGTCGGTGTTCCCCATGTCCTCGGTGAGAAGCGCCGCCATGAACTCAACCGGGTAGTGGGCCTTGAGGAAGGCGGTCTGGTAGGCCACCAGGGCATAGGCCGCGGAATGGGACTTGTTGAAGCCGTATTCGGCGAACTTGGCCATCAGGTCGAAAATTGATACCGCCTTCCTGCGGTCAATCCCCTGGGCCTTTGCCCCGGCCAGGAACTTGTCCTTCTCCCTGGCCATCGCCCCCAGGTCTTTCTTCCCCATGGCCCGGCGCAGGAGGTCGGCCCCACCCAGGGAATAGCCGGCCAGGGTCCGGGCGATCTGCATCACCTGTTCCTGGTAGACTATGACCCCGTAAGTGTCCTTGAGTATCGGCTCCAGTTGCGGCAGGTCGTACACCACCTTCTTCCGGCCGTGTTTGCGGTCGATGAAGTCGTCGACCATGCCGCTCCCCAGGGGACCGGGGCGGTACAGGGCGACAACCGCGATGATGTCCTCGAAGCAGGAGGGCTTGAGCTTCACCAGGAGCCCCTGCATGCCGCTCGATTCAAGCTGGAACACCCCGGTGGTATTTCCGGACTGGAGGAGCTGAAAGGTTATCGCGTCGTCATCGCGCAGGCGGCTAATGTCGAACTCAGGATCAAGGCCGCTGCGGATCAGCTTTACCGCATTGTCGATAACCGTCAGGTTCTTGAGGCCGAGGAAATCGAACTTCACGAGGCCGATCTTCTCCACATATTTCATGGAATACTGGGTGGTGATCGAACCGCTCTTCTGGTCCTTGTAGACCGGACAGAACTCTTCCATCACGTCCGGGGCGACCACGACCCCGGCCGCATGGGTAGAGGCGTGGCGGGCAAGCCCTTCCAGGCGCAGCGCAACATCGAGAAGCCCGCGCACCTTCGGATCGGCGTCGGCCAGCTCGTTCAGCTTCGGCTCCTGCTTGAGCGCCTTCTCCAGGGTGATGCCGAGCACTTCCGGGACCAGCTTGGCGATCCTGTCCACATCGCCGTACGCTATATCGAGGGCGCGACCCACGTCCCGGATGACTCCCCGCGCCGCCATGGTGCCGAAGGTGATGATCTGGCATACCTTGTCCCTGCCGTACTTCTCGGCGACGTACTGGATCACCTCCTCGCGGCGATCCTGGCAAAAATCCACGTCGATATCGGGCATTGATATCCGCTCCGGGTTGAGAAAGCGTTCGAACAGGAGATTATAGGGAATCGGATCGATATCGGTGATCCGGATGGCATAGGCAACCAGCGAACCGGCCGCCGATCCTCTCCCCGGGCCGACCGGAATCCCCTGCTTCTTTGCCCAGTTGATGAAGTCGGCAACGATCAGGAAATAACCGGGGAACTTCATCTCCCTGATGCAGTCGAGCTCCAGTCGGAGCCGGGCGAAATAGTCCTGCTCCTTATCCGGAGTGAATTCCGGATTCCTCGCGCGTATCGCTTCGAGGCGTTCCTTAAGGCCGGCGACGGCCTCTTCTTCGAGAACTTCGTCAAGGGATTTTTCATCCGGTTTGTGGTACTCTGGAAAATGGTAGGTCTTGAAATCGAGCTCCAGGTTGCAGCGTTCGGCGATCCTGACCGTATTGGCGATTGCCTCCGGCGCGTAGTCAAAGGCCTGCGCCATCTCCCCGGGTGATTTGAAGTAAAACTCGTCGGCGGAAAACCGCATCCGGGTCGCATCGTTCATGGTCTTGCCGGTCTGGATGCAGAGAAGCACCTCGTGAGCGTGCGCGTCTTCACGGTTCAGGTAATGGCAATCGTTGGTGGCCACCAGCGGAAGCTTAAGTTCCGCCGCCACTTCCAGCAGGCGTTTATTGGCCGTATCCTGTTCCGCCAGGGTGTTTTCCTGAAGCTCGATGTAGTAACGTTCGGGAAAGGTTTCGCCATACCAGCGGGCCACGGCTATGGCATCCTCCAGACGGTTGCGGCCGCAGAGATATGCCACCTCTCCCTTCAGGCAGGCGGAGAGGGCGATCAGCCCATCGTTGTGTTCTGCCAGGAGTTCCTTGTCGATGCGCGGCTTGTAGTAGAACCCCTCCTTGAAGCCGGCGGAGACAAGCCGGGAAAGGTTCCTGTACCCTTTCAGGTTCTCGCAGAGGAGGATCAGGTGGAAATTGGAGACCGCTTCGTGGCCGTTCCCCGTTTCCCTGGCAAAGCGCGAGCCGGGCGCCACATACACCTCGGCGCCGATGATCGGCTTGATGCCGGCATTAGAGCATTTCTCATAGAATTCGATGGCGCCGAACATGTTGCCGTGGTCGGTAATGGCCACCGCAGGCATCCGGTACTCCCCGGCCTTGGCAAGCAGGTCGCCGAGGCGGATAGCTCCGTCCAGAAGAGAATACTGGGTGTGAAGATGGAGATGTACAAAGTCCGAATGGTGCATGGTACCCTGAAATAATAACGGGAGCCGTTGCTGCGTTGACTCCCTTTTTGGCATGACTGAAAATTTCGCTGATTATGCCATGAACCGGTAGAGGTGTCAATGAGTTCACCACGGGTCTCCCATTGCCATGGATAACCCGTCAATTATCCGCAGATATTTGCCCTCCAATCCTTCTCTGCCCAAGATTAACTATTGAGTTGCCCTGAAAACATCTTGCATCAATCGCCGCAATAATGGCAGAATAAAAGCTGAGCATCGGTGCGGCCTGCAATCACCGGGAAAGATTGATATCCATGAAGGTTACCCTCGACTTTTACAAGCGTCTTCTCGACAACCTGCATGACGGTGTTTATTTCGTCAACCGGGACAGGGAAATTATCTACTGGAACAA
>JBGPID010000381.1:0-3169 GCA_041484725.1 Geobacteraceae bacterium
CAGAGTCCCTTATCAAAATATATGACTAACAATTAAATGCCAGGGTTTCCCTGGCATTTGTTTAGAATCAGGGAGTATAAATGCTACGTTACCTGACCGCCGGCGAATCCCACGGACCGCAACTGACGGCAATCCTGGAAGGAGTTCCGGCGAATCTGCGGCTGGCCGAAGAGGCGATAAATGCCGATCTCGCCCGCCGACAGAGCGGCTACGGCCGCGGCGGGAGGATGCAGATAGAAAAGGACACGGTAGAGATCCTGTCAGGGGTTCGCTGGGGGAAAACGATCGGCTCCCCGATCACCCTCTGTATAAAAAACCGGGACTGGGGCAACTGGCAGGAAAAAATGTCACCTCTTGATATCCATCGTGACGAAAAAATCCGCGTGACCCGTTCCCGTCCCGGCCATGCAGACCTGGCCGGGGCGTTGAAGTACAACCAGCATGACGTCAGGAACATTCTCGAGCGATCCAGCGCCCGGGAAACAGCGGCACGGGTCGCCGTCGGTTCGGTTGCCAAGGAGTTTCTTGCCCGGTTCGGCATTACAGTCTGGGGATTCGTTGCGGAACTCGGGGGGATAAAGGCAGATCGCCCCAACCTTCCCGTACCGACTTTACAGGAAATGGTGGGAAAGTCGGACCTGTTTACCTACGACACAATAGCCGAACTGGATATGAAGGCGGTGATCGACAAGATGAAGGAGGCCGGAGACACGGTCGGCGGCATCGTCGAGGTGGTTGTCTCCGGTGTTCCGGTGGGTCTCGGCAGCCATGTCCAATGGGACAGGAAGCTGGATGCCCGCCTGGCCATGGCGGTTATGAGCATCCAGGCCATCAAGGGGGTGGAAATCGGTTTGGGTTTAGAGTCGGCCAGATCCCCCGGCTCCCTGGTCCATGATGCAATTTATTATGATTCTTCTAGAATACCCTTGGGTGAAGCAACCGGTTTCTACCGTAAGACCAATAATGCCGGTGGAATCGAGGGGGGAATCAGTAACGGCGAAGAGATTGTCGTGCGGGCGGCCATGAAGCCGATCCCCACGCTGTACAATCCGCTCAGATCGGTTGACATCGTCACCAAAGAACCTTTTGCGGCTGCTGTCGAGCGGTCCGATATCTGTGCTGTCCCGGCCGCCGCGGTTGTGGCCGAGGCGGTTGTGGCCATTGAAATTGCCAATGCGTTCCTGGAGAAGTTCGGCGGTGATTCAATGGAAGAGATATGGCGTAATTATGAAGGGGTTAACGATTACCTGAGAACGTTCTGAAATGAGATCCATGTTTAGAATTGACACAGCCGCAAAAAACGTGGAAGATGCGGTAGCCGTTGTTTCAGTTAGGCTTTAAAGGGAAGAATGATTTTGGATACCGTATCAGTAGGGCTGGGAGATCGGAGTTATAAGATTCATTTCGGGCATAATGTACTTGCTGAAATTGGTCCTTTATGCCGTGCCTTGCAGGCTGGCAATAATGTTGCGGTGGTAACGAATCCGGTCGTCGCTGCTTATTTCTTTGAATCGGTGAAAATGGCGCTGTCTGATGCCGGTTTTACCGTTTATGCGGTTGAAATCCCTGACGGTGAAGAGTATAAGAGTATCGAGACCCTGAAGAGCATCTACGATCATCTGATCGAATTCGGTTTCGACAGGAAATCTTATTTGCTGGCATTAGGTGGCGGTGTCGTGGGCGATATCGCAGGTTTTGCCGCAGCCACTTATCTGCGGGGTATCCCCTTTGTGCAGGTCCCTACAACATTGCTGGCACAGGTTGACAGCAGCGTGGGAGGGAAGACCGGTGTCAACCATGAAAAAGGAAAGAACCTGATCGGGGCTTTTTATCAGCCCGGTCTGGTCCTGATTGATACCGCGACTCTCGACACCCTGCCAGATCGTGAATACCTGAGCGGTTTGGCCGAGGTGGCAAAATATGGCATTGTCCTCGATGGAGATTTGTTTGATTTCATTTCAACCAATGCCGCTAAACTGCTTGACAGGGACAAGGATTGTCTGCAGATGGCAATCAAGCGCTCCTGTTCCATAAAGGCATCGATTGTGGAAAAAGACGAGAAGGAAGCAGGCTTGCGCGCCGTCCTCAATTACGGTCACACGATCGGTCATGCCGTGGAGACCTTGACCTGCTATAAGAAATACACCCATGGGGAGGCGGTGGCGATAGGTATGGCCCAGGCGGCAAAGTTCTCCGAATCCATGGGTTTTTCCGGCCGGGCCGAGACAGAAAGGATTATTGCTCTCCTTAAAACCTTGCACTTGCCGGTGGAAATCCCGTATTTCACTCCTTCTGCTTATACCGAAGCCCTGTTACATGATAAAAAAGTAAGAGACGGCGGCATAAACTTTGTTTTCAACAAAGGTATCGGCGATTTCCATGTATCACGGGTGAACGATCTCAATGCCCTGTTGAAAACCTCAGGGATAGGAGGCTGAGATGGCGCAGGAAGACCCCTCCTTCTGGACGGACATAAAGAAATATGAAGATACACTTGAAAGAGATCCCAATTCTTACTGCTTTGCGCCGCTCTCTGAGCTTTATCGCAAACTGGGCATGGTGGATGATGCGATAATTGTAGCCAAACGCGGTTGTGAAATCCATCCCGAATATGTTGGTGGATATATGGCCCTGGGAAGGGCCTACTTAGAGAAAGGAATGAATGCGGAATCCCGGGAAGCACTCGAAAGGGTGGTCAGGGTTACACCCGATAATCTCCTCGCTCAGCGTATCTTAAGCAAAATATATATCGATGCGGGTGAGGTTGCGACTGCTGAAGAGTCTTTAAAGTCAATCCTTTCCCAGAACCCTGATGATTCGGAGAGCAGAATACTCCTTAACTCCCTGGTCAGGACCGGGGGAGTAAAATCCCAGCCGGCGTCTGGATTGGAAGAAGAAGCCGGGGAAGCCGGCATCACGCAACTTGAAAACGATGAGGATGAGTTTTCCCCGGAAGAAGAATTTGAAGAACTGATTGAATTGGAAGAGTCGGATATCGTAGAGGAGATCACTGAAGGGATCACCGGAGAGAGAGATGAAGAAGGGAAGGTTCCTTCCACTGAACAGCTGGGCAGGAGTGGCCTGGACCTTTTTGCCGGCGAAGAGAAGGAACGGAAGGACCCTTTAACCACAGTAACGCTGGCCGAGCTTTATGTCTCACAGGGATTCG
>JBGPID010000382.1:0-3164 GCA_041484725.1 Geobacteraceae bacterium
AGCATGGCCCAATCGGCCACAAATCGCTCCAGGTAGCCGATGGCCACCGGTTTGCCCTTTACCTTGCGGACGCAGAGTTCTTCGCACTGGGTTTCCTGGGGACAGACCCGGCCGCAGACCGCCGGCAGGGCGTTGTCATGGAGGAGAATCCCGGCGGCCCCGGCAAGATCACCTTCGGCCAGGGCATCAATAAACTCGGGTATGGAGACCGCCACCGGACAACCCTTCATGCACTGGCGGTTCTTGCACTGCAAGCAGCGCTGCGCTTCCCGGATGGCATCTGCAAAGGGTAGCCCCTGATTCACCTCAGCAAAGGTGCGGCTCCGTGCTTGCGGGTCTTGCTCGGGCATCTGGACACGGTCAATGGCGAGCCGTTCTTTCGCTGTAAGTTTATTGCTCACTGGGCACCTCCCTGTTAATCAGGCAGTCGGTTGCGGAGTGCAGGAGGGAGGCTTCCTGGTCGCGATAGGTAGTGAGGCGGTCGGAGAGACCGGCAAAATCCACCAGGTGGCCGTCGAATTCCGGACCGTCCACGCAGGCAAACTTCATCTCGCCCCCTACCATGACCCGGCAGCCGCCGCACATGCCGGTGCCGTCGATCATGATCGGGTTGAGGCTTACTATGGTTTCGATAGCGTAAGGCCGTGTAAGTTCCGCGATCGCCCTCATCATCGGCACCGGCCCTACGGCAAAAACCGCCTGCGGAGTGCGGAGAGGGTCGGCTATCATGTCAGCAAGTTCTGCGGTGACAAAGCCCTTGCGCCCCTGACTGCCGTCCTCGGTGGTGATCAGAAGATTCTCGGAAAGGGCCGCCAGTTCTTCGGCTAGTATTATATATTGGCTGGAGCGGCCGCCGATGATGGTCGTTATCCGTTTACCCGTATCGGACAGCGCTTTTACTAGAGGATAGAGAACCGCCGTGCCGACCCCGCCGCCGACACAGGCGACCCTTTCCCAATCCCCCAGGTGGGTCGGCTTGCCCAGGGGACCTGCCACGTCACGAATGAACCCCCCCGCCGGAATGGCGACGATTTTCCGCGTAGATGCGCCGACCGCCTGGATAAAGAGGGTGATGGTCCCGGCTGCCGGGTCTGCGTCGCCGATAGTGAGTGGTATCCGTTCATCGCCGGACTCCCCGCGGACGATGACGAACTGACCCGGCCTGCGCGCCATGGCTACGCGCGGCGCATGAACCACCAGACGATGAAGGTTGGGCGCAAGGATGTCGTTACTGATTACTTCAAACATTTTTACACCTTACGGCTTGCTCCTAATATTGGGAATACCTAACAATGTCCTGTATTTAGGTTAACATAAGACTAATGAAAAGTAAATAGACATACTTTTTCCCCATCCGCAATCTTGACAATGTCACTGTATTGATAAAGCTTTCCCCATAGCCGAATTGCTATATTTTACTTTACCACTTGACAAGCCGATCTTCATACATTATAAAGGACAAAAATGGTCCTAAAGGTTGTATAGATGATGGAGCTTACCCGTAAGGGTGAATACGCGATCAGAGGAATTATTTATCTTGCCCAGCAGCCGCCGGGGAAAATGTCCCTCATCAGCGAGATTGCGGATGCTGCCGAGGTGCCGCAGACGTTCCTCGCCAAAATATTCCAGAGTTTTGCCAAACTGGGGATCGTCAACTCCTTTCGGGGGACAGGCGGCGGCTTCACCCTTGGCCGTCCCGCTTCCCGGATAACGTTGCGCGAGGTGGTAGAGGCGGTGGAAGGGCCGATAATGCCGAACCGTTGCCTTATGCGTGGCGCTGAATGTGACAGGGTGGATATGTGTCTGGTCCACCCGGTATGGAGAAAGGTGCAGAGCCAGATCTTACAGGTATTGGAGAGCGTGACCATCGAGGATCTGGCAAAGAAGAAGGTGTGATATTTTTTTGTCCGATATCAGGACAAAAACAGTCTTATTAGCACATTTTTGTTTTTCTGGTATAATCTTAAAAAAATCATTAACTCGCGCAAAGTCGCAAAGGTCGCACCCGGCCGCCGCAGCCAAGTCTGCTTTGGCGGAGGTGGCAAGAAAATCAAATGCATTACAGAGGTAAAGACTTAAACCAATAGGGTAAAAGGCTATAGCCTGATAACTGGTTGTTATTCCTTTGCGCCTGCGCGCCCGGCCGCCGCAGCTAAAGCTGCTTTGGCGGAGGTGGCCTGAAGAGCTCTGGCGCACAAGCGAGTCCTTAGCGTGCTTAGCGAGAAACTGCTTTTTCTAGGATAATTAGAACCTGTTATATTTCGATCATCAGCTACGCATGCCGCTTAAAAGGCCGGAAACCTTTCTATACTAACGACAACATAAGGAGGATGCGCATGGATGTCTTGACCTTGAGCAGATTGCAGTTTGCGGTGACGAGCATTTTTCACTTCATTTTTGTTCCGCTCACACTGGGGCTCTCGATCCTGACGGCTTACATGGAGACCCGCTATGTCATGACCGGGGAGACGATCTATCTCAAAATGACAAAATTCTGGGGAAAGCTGTTCCTCGTCAACTTTGCCCTGGGGGTGGTCACCGGGATCACCATGGAGTTCCAGTTCGGCATGAACTGGGCCGAATATTCCAAGTACGTGGGAGATATTTTCGGCGCGCCGCTGGCCATCGAGGCGACCGTCGCCTTTTTCCTCGAGTCGGTCTTTATCGGCCTCTGGATCTTCGGCTGGGACAAGGTGTCGAAGAAGGTTCATCTCCTCTCCATCTGGCTCGTGGCATTCGCCACCAATCTATCCGCCCTCTGGATACTCCTGGCCAACGGCTGGATGCAACATCCGGTGGGGTATGTGCTGCGCAACGGACGGGCGGAGATGGTCGATTTTACGGCCCTTCTCACCAATCCTTACGGCATCCTGAAATTCTTCCATACGGTGCTTTCCGGCTACATGGTTGCCGCCTTCTTCGTGATGGGGATAGCCGCTTACCATCTATTGAAGAAAAACCAGATTGATTTTTTCAAGCGCTCCTTCAAAATCGGCGCGAGCTTTGGCCTCCTTGCCTCGCTTTTGGTCTTTCTGACCGGGGATTTCCATGCGGTCGAGGTGGCCAAGACCCAGCCGGCGAAATTCGCCGCCATGGAGTCAGTCTGGGAGACTAAGCAAGGAGTGGGGTTGAACCTCTTGCTCATCCCTAATGCGGAAGGGGAA
>JBGPID010000383.1:0-3161 GCA_041484725.1 Geobacteraceae bacterium
CATCTTCTTGGCTTCCATCCCTACCGCCAGTACCCTCTTCTGGCCGTTGTTCAGGTTCTGCACGGCAACCACCGACGGTTCCCTGACCACGATCCCTTTCCCCTTCAGATAGACGAGGGTATTGGCTGTACCGAGATCTATGGCAAGGTCGTTGGAAAACATTCCGAAAATATAATCGAATATTTTAAGCATCATTATTCCTTTCACGGCAAGTGGGCGGATTTCATTATTTATTAAAAAAGTAATGTTAACAAAAAGCACCCCTCCATGCAAGAGAGAAAATCATTAGTGTCGGTGTCAAATAGAAATGTCCGGCTGGTACGGAAGGATTTATTGATGCTGAGAGGTAATCGAGAGGGAAAGCGGGAGTTTATTTTCTGCCGCGCAAGGGGGCTACTTGAACCCGGCGTTGCAGCGGAGAGTCACCGCGGCATTTTACCTGCTGTTTTCCCTGATTCTTCGGCCTTCGGCCTTAACACCTAGTTTAATCAGCTATTGCTTTTAGCCGGCAATTATATTACTATGCGAAACCGTTGTCCGAAGGGGTCCTGAATCAATTTAACAGTAAAAGGAGATGTCTTGCGATGCTAGGCATAATGCGCAAATACAAGCAATCAATCATTATCAAATTCGTCTTCGGTCTGATCGTTTTTTCCTTTATAGGCACAATATTCCTGGTCTGGGGGAGGGGCGAAAAGGGTTTATCCGGTTCCGACTACGCCGCCAGGGTCGACAAGACGAAAATCTCCCTTGAAGAATACCAGAAGTATCTATACCGTATGCGCAACATGTATATGCAGATATACGGCAAGACAATAACCCCGGAATTGGAACAGCAGATGGGGCTGAAAAAGAGGGCCATCGATGCCATGATCGATAATGCCCTGCTCCGTAACGAAGCCGCGCGGATGGGAATCGAGGTCACGAAAGATGAAGTGGCGAAGGAGATCGCCGTTATCCCCGCCTTTCAGAAAAACGGCTCTTTCGACTTCCAGATGTATCAGAATAGATTAAGGGGTGAACGGATCACCCCGGCGAGCTTCGAGGAAAGCGTCAAGGAAGAGATGCTGATCAAAAAGACGCGGCAGAAGATTACGGAGAAGGCGGCCGTAAGTGATGAAGAGGCCCGGCGGGCGTACGGGAAACAGAACGATAAAATAGAGCTCCTTTTCGCATCGTTCTCGCCGGCGGATGTGAAAGGTGAGGTGAAGCTCACGGAACAGGAGCTGAACAGTTATATCCAGGGGCACCAGGAGCAGTTCAGGACACCGGAGCAGATCAGTCTCATTTATGTTGTCGCAGATCCGGCCAGGGTTGCCGCGAAACTGCATGTGACCGATGAAGAGGCCCAAACCTATTATCAGAAAAACATCGACCGTTTCCAGGGGAAAGACGGCTTTCTCCCCTTTGCGGAGGTGAAAGAACGGGCAAAAGATGCCGCCCTCCAGGCCAAGGGGGCCAGGGAAGCGTATGAAATGGCCGCCGATGCCCTCAACAAGAACCTCAAGAGTGGTGATATAAACAGCGCGGCAGCAACACTCGGGGTAAAAGTGAACGAGACCCCCCTCTTCACATTCACTGCGCCCGCAGCCCAGCTGGCCGGTGAAACGGAAGTGATCAAACGGGCCTTTGCCTTGAAGCAGGGCGAACTGGGAGGGCCGGTGGAAACCGCCCGGGGGACATACATTCTCAAGATCAAAGAACGGCAACCGGCTGCCGTGCCGCCGTTGGCCCGGATCAAGGCACGCGTCGAACCACTGGCAGCCGAGGAAAAGGCGCGGCAACTGGCGCAAAAGAAGGCTGACGATGCGCTGGCACTGCTGAGCAACGGGAAATCCACATTGAAAATGCAGGAAACCGGCATATTCGGCTACTCGGCAAAGGGAGAACTCCCCAGGATAGGCGTCGCTCCGGAAGTCATGGAAGCCGCCTTTAACCTGACCGTAGCGGCTCCGCTGGCAAAAACCCTCTACAAGATCGGCGACCGCTGGTATCTGATAAAACTCAAGAACCGCATGGAATTGAACAGGGAAGATTTCCCGAAGCAGAAGGAACAGATCAAGCAGAGCCTGCTCCCGCAAAAGCAGCAGGAAGCCTTGGCACTCTGGATGAAGGAGTTGAAGAGCAAGGCCAAAATAGAGATCAACCCGTCGCTTCTGGCGGAATGAAAACAGGCAGATAGGCTAAGGGCTGAAGACAGTTAGGAAGAACCTCAAACCAAACTTCAACTTTTGCCATTCAGCATTAAGTCTTAACACCTGCACGCTAAAAGAAAGGTAAGTAATGTCGAAACTGGTTCTTAAAACGGATTTCCCCGACTTGAAACTGGCCGTTCGCGGCAAGGTCCGCGACATATACGATATGGGGGAGACGCTCCTGATCGTCACCACCGACCGCATCTCGGCCTTCGATGTGATCATGAACGAAGGGATCCCGGATAAGGGGTATGTGCTGAACCAGATTTCCATCTTCTGGTTCAGGCAGATGGAGGACATCATCCCCAACCATATAATCTCCGCCGAAGTGGGTGACTTCCCTGCCGTGTGCCGTAAATACGCCGACATCCTGGAGGGGCGCTCCATGCTGGTCAGGAAAGCCCGGCCTTTCCCGGTGGAATGCGTTGTCCGCGGCTATCTGGCCGGCTCGGGGTGGAAGGATTACCTGGCCACCGGGGCCGTTTGCGGCGTCACTCTCCCCACCGGCCTGGTCGAATCCGACCGGCTGCCGGAGCCGATCTTCACCCCCTCCACCAAGGCGGAACTGGGGAGCCACGACGAAAACATCTCCTTTGCCAGGATGGTGGAACTGTGTGGCAGGGAAGACGCCGAACGGTTGCGCGATATTACCCTGCGGATCTACTCCAGGGCTCGCGACATCGCCGCCGCCAAGGGGATCGTCATTGCCGACACCAAGTTCGAATACGGCATCTGCACGGGGGAGATGATCATCATCGACGAGTGCATGACCCCCGACTCCAGCCGTTTCTGGCCGAAAAATCTCTACAGGCCGGGAGGGCCGCAGCCGTCATTCGACAAACAGTTCCTCCGCGACTACCTGGAGACCCTCGACTGGGACAAGACCGCTCCCGCCCCGCCGCTTCCCGACGAGATCGTCAGGAAGACCGGGGAGAAATATATGGAAGCCCTCGTGAAGCTCACCGG
>JBGPID010000384.1:0-3155 GCA_041484725.1 Geobacteraceae bacterium
ACCAAGGCCTTTCAGGTCGTCATGGGATTGGGTTTTCTGGCGCTTTTGTATGTCGTCACCAAGAATTTCGGGCTCTTCATGACCAGCTGGATTCTCCAGGAACTGGGAACGGTGCTGTTTGTCCTTTTGATCGTTATCTTCCAGACGGAGATCAGGCAGGCGCTCTATCGCTTCAGTCTCCTGAGAAACCTGTTCGGTCGCCAGGGCAACAGTTCACAGCTCGATCTGATGGAACTCTCCAGCACCATCTTTGCGCTGGCTGCGGAACGGACCGGTGCGATTATCGTTTTCCAGCGCAAAGAGCTCCTGGATGAATACCTGCTCCATGGGATCCCCCTTGACAGCCTGCTCAGCTCCCAACTCATAGGGACCATTTTCCGGACAGGCACCCCCCTGCATGATGGGGCCATCGTCATAAAGGAGAACAGGATTACCCAGGCATCCTGTCACCTTCCCCTGTCCAACAATGCCAATCTCCCCCGTCACTTCGGGACCAGGCATCGTGCCGGGCTCGGTCTGACCGAGCGCTCCGATGCCGCGGTGGTAATAGTTTCCGAAGAACGGGGGGAGGTTTCACTGGCGCTCGCCGGTGATTTGCAGAAGATGGATACCCCCGAACGTCTCAGCGAATTGCTCCATACCCTGTTGACCCATACTGCGCCGGAGGCAGCAAAGATATCCGTACGGCACAGGTTTTTCAGCAACCTCTGGCCCAAACTGACAACCCTGCTGCTGGTCAGCGCCTGCTGGCTGATAATAACCGCAAAGCAGGGGGGAATCGTCACGGTGACCGCTCCTCTCAAGTTTCACAATCTTCCCGACAAACTGGCGCTGGTAAAGGCCTCACCGGAAGAGGTCGAAGTCCAGTTAAAGGCAATCTCCGGGCTGATCCCTTCGCCGAAGCAGCTCGATATCACGGCGGACATGAACCTGGCAAAAACCAGGGAGGGGGTCAACCAGCTCGCCGTAAAGAACGATGACTTCCAGCTCCCCCTGGGGGTGATGGTTACCGGCATAAATCCTTCCGTAATAAAGGTGACCGTGGAAAAAAAGGTGCGCAAGACGCTCCGGATAAAGGTGAAAACCATCGGCAGTAAATCGTTCAGGAAGTTTAGGGTTGACCCTTCCGAAGTGGAAGCTGAAGGACCGGAGCATGTCATGGAGCAGCTCGATGCGGTGGAAACCGAAGAAGTCAATCTTTCCGCCTTGCAGCGCGGTACCGTAGTGGAGAAACGCCTGCTCTCCCCTGCCCCGCAGGTCAAGCTCCTCCGTGAAGAGCCGGTGAAGGTCCGCCTGGGCCAGAACTGACAGGCAAACCTCACATGGATTTCCTGGAGATATGTTTAGGTTTCAGGTCATCTCCACCGCAGTTTGCGTAGCATGCTCCACGTCATCGAATTTATGTAATGGAGTATTTAGGGAGGTAAGTTGGCACCTTAAAGGGGAGACTGTCGGCATCAATCCGGACCGGTTAGCGGAGCGGGGCGCGTGATGCCTTAGATCCGGAAAAGGAAATGGGAGCATTTCACCTTAGTTCACCTCAAGCATGGATATCAGTGGTTTCATGAGAGGTTGCACCTTTATCATAAAATAAAAAAGTGGTTAGGCAGTAATGCCTAACCACTTGATTTAATGGCGCGCCCGGAGAGATTCGAACCCCCGACCTTCTGATCCGTAGTCAGACGCTCTATCCAGCTGAGCTACGGGCGCGTACATATGTGCTAACCGGCGGGTATGAAGCCCACCAGGGTAAATCCATACTTCGGGTGCTGCAACGCATGGGTGGTCGGGAAAAGGGAGAAGAGCCAGCCATTGAAGATCTCCTTGCCATCTTCATATATCCTGACCCGCGCCGCGGGATTTTTCGGCTCATTTGATTGGGAAGTCCTAACTGCCCCGGCCATGGTGAAATGGGGGAGAAAATTCTCCACCTTGATAGCGAGATTGGTATCGGGGATGGCAAACTGAGAGCCGATTGCCACGGTATAAACCGTCTCTTTGTTGGCCGTCTTATCGTTGACGGCAATCTTAACCGCCTTCCATTTTCCCTTAACGCTGTCGGGTTCGACAATAACCGGTTCTTTCGTGGGCACCTGGGAAGAGGGTACTGCTGCGCCACTCTTCTGTTCTTCCTTTTTATGACAGCCGGCGACCATGACAACTGCCAGCATCATGAAAACCAGGTATTTCACGGTATGTAGCACAAGCTGCTCCCCTATGCAAAAAGAATCGAGCCTCGTTGATTGTTATATGGCGGAGAGAGAGGGATTCGAACCCTCGATACCGGTTTCCCAGTATACTCGCTTAGCAGGCGAGCGCCTTCGGCCTACTCGGCCATCTCTCCGAAAAGCAGCGTACAGTTAAACAGCGTACAGGGGACAGTTAAGCAGTTGAACAGCAAAATAACAAAACAGTTGAAGCCGGTCCCCTGTCACTATTTTCTGTCCGCCGGTTACTGTCCACTGGTATTGTGGCGGAGGGAGTATCCGCTAAACCCTCCAGCTAACTAATTGATTAATAAGTGATATCTTGTATCTAAAATTGTCAGTTATACTATCTGTTCTACTTAAAAAATGCTGTCTCACTTTTTTCCCTGGATGATGCAGGCGAAAAAAAGCCGCCCGAATTTGAACGATTTTTATAACACTATTTTCAGATTCAAGCAATGGAAAAGTGACGCTGCCCCCTTAATTGTACGTTTCATGGCGAACCTTCGCCTGATCCTAAATACGGCATCATCCCCAAAGATGTAAATTCCCCAAAATTAATGGAACATCTGCTATATTCTCTCACACAAATCCTTGTGCGGCATGGACAGACAAGTTCATCAATAATCATTCCACTCTTATATACGATTACTCGACCATATGAGAATTTTCCTACTTTTCCCTTGCACTTGGAGACGGCGCTTGCTATAAATTTGAGTTAATTCTAACGTTTTGCCCGTTAAGTTCTTTCTGAAGGATTATGTGATGATGGTTGCTTGATGAAAGTGAGGGTTAAGTCCTCATGAACAAAAAGAACCTCAGCGAACGCGACGTCTGCAGCACAATCTTCGCCCCTGTCTCCAAGCCGGACGATGGGGACCTGACTTCTAAACTCCAAAATAAAACTTCTCACCTCCTGGGCCGGGTCAGTTCCTGTCGCAAGGACAT
>JBGPID010000385.1:0-3148 GCA_041484725.1 Geobacteraceae bacterium
CCCCGCTTTCCAAATACTCCTTTCCTTTGGCAATAGCGTCCTCAAGATGTTTGATCCGATCAAGAATGGCTTTCTCTTTTGAGTTCATTATGGTTTCGTAACCTTTCGGCTAACTCGTTGATCACCGGTATCCGTATATAAGTGACTTGTCACCTATATACGTAAACAGTGCCGTATATAAGTTGCCTGGCAGTCACCTATATACGTGGCTACATTCCGTCCCTGTGGCAAAAGCTGGCAACCGGTATAGGTGACTTGTTCTCCGTATACCTGTCCGGTCTGCTCGCATCCTACCCCGGCCTGCCATCTACTCCCTCACGATCCGTTCCACCAGTGTCGTGTCACCCCGAATCGCACCAAAACAGACCCGCCAGACCCGTTCCTCCGGATTCCAGCGCCCCGGCGGTTTTCAGTTTGTCACGCAGGGCCTTCGCGGTGTAGGGCATCAATCAGGTAATAAGGCTGAAGACTGAAGGCTGAAGTAAAGAAAAGCTTTTTGAAAACTACGGTTAGAACTTTCTAGAAATTCTCAGCACGCTGTTGTTGATCTTTTATTGTTCCCTGCGATCTTCCTTCAGTCTATCAGCCTGACTTTCCGTATTTCTCGCCGAGCCGTTTTGTCCCCTTCTTTCCAGGCTTCAGATGGGCGTATGATTTCATATCCTTTAACATGGTGACACTTTGAACAGGCGAAGCGATTTCTTACTGCAAATTACCCGAAGCAACCACGAATGATTTCCAGGCGCATCCCTGCTTGTTTGCCGTGAACCCCCCTGAAAGCAAAAGGCCGCCCCGTCAGCTCATTGCTGATGGTCGCGGCCCTTATTCATCCCCGTCACTCCTAAGGTGAAGCATCATGCGTCCCCCGGAAAGGCATTTATCACTTAAAATGAACCAGGTTTAATTACCCCACAACCATGTGATAAGTCAAGGAAATCCTTTCATGTAAGGAAAAGGATGAGTCAGGCGTCCGGCCTTTCACCTCCCCGAACCCCTGCACAAACAGAAAAGCCGCCGGTCAGCACGGGGCTGACAAAGGCGGCCTGTTCATCATCGAGACGTCACCGGAGGTTCGGAATCCCATCGATTATCCCCTCCAGCAAGGCATAATTATCAGGGAGATTTCCTATCTGCGGAACACAAGTCCCGCGCCGATCAGGAGGAGGGCTACGCCAACGGCACGTTTGCCGTCAAGTGCAATGGTGCGGAAACCGAAAATACCGAACTGGTCGAGCAGGAGACCGGCAATGAGTTGCCCGGCGATCGCTGCTGCCATTGCCGAAGCGGTGCCGATGCGGGGTACGATCACAATGGTCAGGGTAACGAACAAGGCCCCCAGAAAGCCGCCTGTAAGCTCCCACCAGTGGGAATCCGCGATACCGCGCAGATTGCCGAGCCGCCCTCCAACCAGGACGATGGCAAAGAGCGCCAGGGTACCGACGGCAAAGGAGATACACGAACTTTCCAGCGTTCCTATCCGCTGGGCGAGACGCCCGTTAATGGAGGGTTGGAGTGCGACCGCAATGCCTCCGCAGAACATGACCAGAAACAAAAGCAGCGTGTTCATCACACCTCCCTCGGTCTGCACGCAACGCCGGAATTAATGTAATCAGGCAGTAGTCATCATTTTGCCTGCAACCCGGCAGCGGTTATCCGACGTTTCCACCTGAACCTTTTGCCCGGGACTACTCCAACTCTTTCAACGTCTTCATGATAATGCCCGGGGTGATTTCGGTATTGCCGACCAGGGTCCGCATTTTATTGGTTTTGTTGTTGCGGATGACCAGCGATGGTGTGGAGACGACCTTGAACTGCTCGGCGAGCTTCTGGGCGTTTGCCATCTGCTGGGTAACTTCCAGAAAGCTCAACTGCTTGTATGTGACTTTCAGAGGGTCTATAGCGGCCTTTATATCGTCGTAGGAGGGGTTTTGGGTCTTCTTGGCAACGCTGAAAAGCACCTTGCGCAACTGAATGTATTTCGCCTTCTCATTTGCCGCAAAGGAAAGGTCGTACGGCACGAAGTTCAACGATTCCTGATGGATGATCTTGTTGACGAAAAGGATCCTGGCCTTCTTTGACAGGGACGGGTATACCGTTTCCATCACCCCGTCCACTCCGGCGCAGAACGGACAGAGCCAGTCGGAAAAGAAATAGGCCTCCAGCTTGCTATCCTGCTTTCCTAGATAAAGGTTTAGCTGGCCGGCCGATGCTTCCTCCTTGGCAATCCCAGAAAAGGTCAGGCTAAAACCAACCATGGCGGTGACACATAAAAGAAGTGGTTTGCCGAATGACTTCAGATTCATCTGAAATTCCTCCTTGAGGTAATAGAAGTATCTGCCGAGCTGACTCAGAGTCAGCATATAGACGATGACTGCGGCCGCGAGGCAGAGTGGGCACCAAGCGCCGATGACGTTTTTCTGGAGCAGGATCATATTGATTTCGGCGCCGCCTGCCCCTGCCAGGAGCAGGTTGAACAGCAGCTGTGCGCCGGGGAAACGGTTTGTAAGGGAGACGAACAGCCCGGCAAGGATGAAGAAGGCAATGCCTATGGGTGTAAAGGAGAAGCCGAACAGGTGGTACTTATGGACCTCGGTACAGGCACCGAAGGTGCACAGGTCGGTGGCCGTGATGACCGAGATAGCAAGCCCGAAGGCGATCAGAACCAGAAGGAAGAGGCGATAGCGATTACTCATGGGGCTGTTCCTGTCATCTGCTTGAATGGGATAGCCATTATTTATACCATTCCCACGGCAATTACAATATCTTAAATCAGAGGGCAGCGGCCTTATGCAACTGATCGTAACGGCACCCCTGCCAGGTGCCGCGCCGTTTCAATTCATTTACAACAGTATACCACATCTGGTTGTTCTTCAGGTCCCAGGCCGGGGCTACCCGTATGGCCAGCGGCGCCGAACCGTAGAGACGCTGGATGGCGATCCGAGGCGGGATTCGCTCGAGAAAATCGCAGGCGGCAGCCACGTATTCGGCGTGGGAAAGGGGAACGAATCTGCCGGCATGGTACATCTCCGCCAGCCTGGTCCCCTGCACGGCGTGGAGCTGGTGGAGCTTTATGGAGTTGACAGGCAGGGCGGCGATCAGGTCGGCGGTCTTGAGGAACCCCTCCCTGCTCTCGCCGGGAAAACCGTAG
>JBGPID010000386.1:0-3146 GCA_041484725.1 Geobacteraceae bacterium
AACTGTTTCATCTGCAGTTGATCTGTCCGCTGCATAACCCTCTGCTCCAGATTCTGATTGGACCAGAGCAGTTCCTCCTCCAGTTTTTTCCGTTCTATTATCTCGGCATGGAGCGCCGCGTTGGCGTTCGCCAGTTCCGCGGTCCTTTCCCGGACGCGCTTCTCCAGTTCGTCATGGGCGCGGCGCGACTCATCCAGGGCCTGCCGCCTTTCCCGGCGGGCCTTTGCCTCGAGCAGCTCCCGCGCTATCGCCGGCGCCAGCCGCGCATAATGCCCCTTCATGATATAGTCATGGACGCCGGCCTTCATTGCTTCTATAGACTGCTCTTCGCCGACAACCCCGGAGACGAGGATAAAGGGGAGATCGATCCCGAGGTCCTTGAGGAGATCCAGGGCAGCGAGGCAGCTGAATCCGGGTATAACGTAGTCGGATATAACGATATCCCACTGTCTTTCCAATAGCGCCTGCTTCATGGCGTCAGCCGTTTCGACCCGCTGGGAGACGGGCTCGTAGCCGCTACGCCGCAGTTCGCGCAGAAGCAGAAGGGCATCGTCTTCCGTATCCCCTACGATCAAAATACGCAATGCCTTGCTCACTATCGCCGCCTCCAGGAGAAAATGGGAAATTGGATTGTTACACAGATAGAAGATTTTCGGGGCTCGGCTTGACCCGGTCAGGGAGCTTCGTTCATCAGAACGGTATATCGTCGTCCGGGTTAAACACCGGCTCCTCGTAAGCCGGCGCTTCCTGGCCTTCCGTCCGCGCCCCGGCCGGCCGGCCGCCGCCTTCGCCCTTACCCGACAACATTTGCATCTTGTCGCCGACTATCTCCGTGGTGTAGCGGTCCCTGCCGTCGCGGTCCTGCCATTTCCTCGTCTGCAGCCGACCCTCGATATAGACGGTCTTCCCCTTGGTCAGGTATTCCCCGGCGATTTCCGCGAGCCGGGCCCAGAGGGTAATGTTGTGCCATTCCGTTTTCTCTTCCCATTCACCATTCTTATTCTTGAACTTCTCGCTGGTCGCCAGGGAAAAACTCGCTACTGCGGTACCGGCAGCGGTGTAGCGCACCTCCGGATCCTTCCCCAGGTTTCCGATCAGCATAACCTTGTTGAGGCTGGCCATAGCAGGACTCCTTTTTGTATAAAATGCCTAAAGTTATTGTCACTTCCATACCGGGCAGTTGCTTAAGCAGCGAATATACTACCTCAAATTATCTCCGCACGCAAAGCAAATGTTACCGTGTGTGAGAGGAGTCATGCCCGTGTCTTTTACATAGCACATCAACTACATTCCTTACATAGCGCTCGTCAGTGACACCGTCCACCGCTTCGTGGGGGAACTTGACCAGGGAACGAAAATGCTCGGCCAGTTCGCTGAACAGCTCCACGCGAGCTGCCGGTTCGAGCTCTTCGCGCCGCAGGAGCGCACGCAGGGCGATGGACAGTTCGTCACGCCCCACCTTCTGACGCAGCCGGGCCGCCAAGTGGGGATGCTCGGACAGGGAGTTGAACTTTTCGTCGGCCAGCGGTTCCAGTTCCGGCAGGGAAATTTCCGGGTTCCTGATCACGATGGTGCTGGCGGCGATGTCCCCCAGCCGCTGGCTCTTGGCGCTGATCAGGCAGGCCACCCCTCCGGCCATGTAGAGCAGTGGAAGAGTGTCCACGATCCGCAAGAGATTGCGCACGACCACCTGGCTGAACTGGAGTCGCAGCCCCTGCTCGTCCACCACCCTCAGCCGCAAAAGCCGCTTGCCCAGGGTCTGGCCGCGCCAAAACCACTCGCAGCAGATGCCGTAGCCCACCGAGATGATGAAGCTGACCAGGATAATGAGTGCCATGCCGAGGTCGGGGCTTAAGATGGAGAATATCCTGAGCAGGGATCCGACCGTGATGGTGACCAGCGAGACGCAGGCCATGTCGATACCCCAGGCCAGGAAGCGGACCATGGGCCCGGCGAGGAGGATGGAGAACTCGATTCCCTCCGGCGTGTGCACGATCAGGGAGTTACGCCGACCGCTAGACATCGCCGCCCCCCCTGATGTTGGCGCGCTTCTTCCTGCTTCCGACCGCACCGGTGCCGGCTCTGGTAAGGAAGAGCACCAGTAGTATCAGTTCCGCCACTCCGAAGCCGATCTTGAGCGGATAAGGAAGTACCGGCTCGTGGTACTGGGAGAAGAGCCCCTCAATCAATCCAGCCCACACCAACATGATCCCAACCCCTCCCATCAGGGTCACAAGGTCGCCCCACACGAGGCGCAGCCGTTGCGCCAGTGGGAGACCGCTCTCCCGGCCGATCAGGGCAGTGGCAAGGATCAGTCCTGCCTGCCCGGCCAGGAGTATGGCCGGTATCTCCACCACACCGTGGGGGAGGAGCCATCCCGCCAGGAAGAGGGTTTGACCTGCGGCCACGTAATCGAAGATGATCGCCCCCAGGATGACACCGTTGAAGAAAAGCAGCATCAGGGTACCGATGCCAAAGGTGAGCCCGGATGCCATGCAGGCAATGGAGACCTGAGTGTTGTGGGTCATGAGGTAGCTGGAGAAGGTGAGCTTCCCCTCTTCCAGGTGCTTGTTGACCTCCTGCTCCTCCTTGGCCACCCGTTCGGTCGGGCTTCCCATCAGGTGCTGGAACGGGAGCAGAACCTCCTTGTCGGTCGGGTCGAGTAAAAGGGCAGCTCCGCCGAAGAGGCAGCCAACGATGGTAGCTGCCAGGGAGAGCTGGAACTTGCGTATATGGCGGCGGAAGGTGCGGGGGAATGTGCCGGAGAGCCATGCCCATGGGGCGAAGCAGTGCGGCCGTTCCCTGGTCTCATGGATCTCGCCGAAGCTCCTGGCCACCAGCGATTCCAGATAGCGTCTTAACTCGGGGGCCGCGGCAAAACCGTAGATGCGGGCAAGGGATGCCGAGGCACGCTGGTACAGGTAGTGGAAGCGCTGCACCCCCGTCAGGTCCATGGTGAAGGCCACGTCCTGCTCCATCCGCTCCAGTATCCCCTCCAGCTCGTCCCAGAAAGGTTTTTCATCGGCTATAAAACGTTCCAGATCAATGATCAAAGCATCTGCCTCCGCTTCACGTCCAGATACCTGGACACCACCTCGGCGCTTAGCCGCTCGTCCTCCACCAGGGAGAGCTGCACTCCGCGTAAC
>JBGPID010000387.1:0-3145 GCA_041484725.1 Geobacteraceae bacterium
CCCTGGCTGGTTGTGCCGGTTCTCGGCACCATATGGATATTCATCGGCATTTCCAACCTCACAGGGCTTCTGCCGGGACTCAAGACGCCGACCTCGGACATCAACACCACCTTCGCCTTTGCCGTCATATCATTTTCCCTGACCCATGTCTACGGCATAGCGACCCAGGGTCTCAAGGGATATCTCGCCCATTACCGGGAGCCGACCCTGCTCCTCCTCCCCTTTACTCTGATAGCGGAGGTCACCAGGACGCTGGCACTGGCGGTGCGGTTGTTCGGCAATATGCTGAGCGGGGAGATGATCGCCCTGATCCTCATCGGGGTGGTGGGCTTTCTCGTCCCCATACCTTTCGCCATGCTTCATATAATCATCGCCCTGATCCAGGCTTACATTTTCGGCATTCTGACACTTGTTTTCATAGCGGAGGGCATAAGCCCTGACACTGAAAGGGGGAAATGATGGATTCCATAACAGTAATAGTTGCGGTTTCAACATTCAGCGCAGGACTTGCCGTTGCAATCGGCGGCTACGGCCCGGCAAGGGGGCTGGGAGAGGCGCTGTCCAAGGCCCTCGACGCCATAGCCCGGCAGCCTGAAGCCACGGCCCAGATCACGAGGACGCTTTTCGTCGGGATGGCGCTGATCGAATCCATAGTCATATATGCTTTCGTCATCAGCCTGATTATCCTTTTCGCCAATCCCCTCATAGGATATGTCGTGAAATGAAATTCGACATCTGGACATTTCTCTTTCAGACGATAAATTTCATCGTCCTCCTTTATATCCTGAAGAGGCTCCTCTTCAAGCCTGTCCGGGAGATCCTGCAGAAAAGGCGGGACCTTGTGCGGGAGAGTCTGGAGAAGGTCGAACTCACGCAAAAGGAGGCCCTGGCGCTGAAAGAGGAGCAGCAGGCTGAGTTGGGGAGACTCAAGGAACTGAAGGTCAGGATGGTCGACGAGATGCGGGCCAATGTCCTGGAAGAGAAGAAGAGACTGCTGGCTGAGGCGGGCCAGGATGCCGCGGAACGTGTTGAAAAGGCGATGGCCCTGTTCGAGAAGGAAAAGGCCGGATTCGAGGCGGGACTGAAAGAAAGGGCAGTGGAGACCGTCCATCTTTATTCCACGAATCTTCTCCGGGGTATCACCGACGAAGAGCTCCACAGGGGGATCTGGCGCAGGTTCCAGAATGAGCTGGAGAGTATATCGAAGGATATTGCCGCGAGAGCGATGCTGGACTTAGAGGTGAAGATTGAGCTTGCATCCGCATATCTCCTGGGGGAAGAGGAACTGGGCGCGTTGCAGAGCGCCATGGGAAAGGAACTGTCCCGGAAGGTCACGATCCATCAAACCATCGACGAAACCCTCATTGCGGGTGTAAAACTCAGGTCCGGTGACATGGTGTATGATTCCTCCCTGGCCGGCCAGGTGAGCGCCTTTGCAATGCGCCTGAAAGAGAGTGCCTGATGCAACAGGGCTCTGACACATTATTCGGCAAAATCATTGCCGAGGCGGAAAAGAGCAGATTCGAGGTCCGGGCATCCGAAGAGGGAACGGTGCTTTCGGTCGGTGACGGGATCATGCAGGTCGGCGGGCTTTCCAATGCACGTCTCTATGAGCTGGTGGAGCTTGAAAGCGGGGATGAGGGGATAGTATTCGATATCGACGCGACGAGCATCGGGGTCGTCCTCCTCACGGAAAAGAAATGTCCGGGGGGAGGCGACAGGGTGTATAAAACCGAACGGATCGCATCGGTCAGGGCCGGCGAATCCCTCCTCGGCAGAATTGTGGATCCACTGGGGAACCCCCTTGACGGCGGACCTGCGCCGGAGAGTACGGTAGCGTACCCCATTGAGCGGAAGGCGCCCCCTCTGGTCCACCGGGACTTCGTCAACCAGCCGCTCTACACGGGAATAAAGGTCATCGATGCCATGCTCCCCATCGGCAGGGGACAGAGGGAACTGATCATCGGCGACCCCGCTACCGGCAAGAGCGCTATCGGCGTGGATGCCATCACCAACCAGAAGCACTCGGATGTCATCTCCGTGTACCTGGCGGTCGGCCAGAAAAAATCCCATGTTTCCAAGATCATCGATGAGATAAAGGAGCATGGCGAATTCTCCAGGTGCGTCATCGTGGTCGCGGACGCCTCCGATTCCCTGGGGCTCCAGTTTATGGCCCCCTACAGCGCGACCGCCATAGGTGAGTACTTCCTGGACAGGGGCCAAGATGTCCTGATTGTCTACGACGATCTGACCCGGCATGCGGAGGCCTACCGGTCCCTGAGCCTTCTGCTGCGTAGGCCGCCCGGCAGGGAGGCATATCCGGGAGACATCTTCTTCATTCATTCGAGGCTCCTGGAGAGGTCCGCAAAGGTGGGACGAAAATTCGGCGGAGGGTCCATCACCGCCCTTCCCATCGTGGAGACCCAGCAGGGGAGAATTTCCTCCTACATACCGACAAACCTCATCTCCATAACCGATGGCCAGATATATCTGGATATCTCCCTGTACAATAAGGGTATCCGGCCCGCCATCGACGTGGGCAAATCGGTTTCAAGGATAGGCGGGAAGGCCCAGGCGCAAGTGATGAAGGCCGTTGCCGAGAGGCTCAAGATAGACTATTCGAGATTCATCGAGGTAGAGGTCTTCACTAAATTCGGGGCCCACCTTGAAGAGGAGACCCTTAGTCTCATCCGGCGGGGCGAGCGGTTGCGAGAGATCATGAAGCAGCCCCGGTTCCAGCCATTTCCCCTGGAACAGCAAGTGCTGAGCATTCTGGTCCTCGAATCAGGGAGGCTCGATGTCATCGACATCGCGTCGACGGCAGGCGCCTGCGGTGACATCCTGGCCAGGACAGTAAAGGAGTTTCCGGAACTGATGGAGCGTATCAGGGAGGACGGGATGCTCGGCCAGGACGATATGGACAAAATCAGGGCATTCATAGGCCAGGTGGAGATCAGGACGTGAGCGGCTCCGTCGATGTGGAAAAGAAGATCCGGGTATTCTCCGACATCGGCGATATCATCGGTGCCATGAAGGCATATGCGGGCGTTGCAATCAGAAAAACGGAAGGGATTATCGCGAATATCAGGGAATACGAGACGAATGTGCTACTCGCCCTGGCAGATGTCATCTCCGTTCGATCAGG
>JBGPID010000388.1:0-3144 GCA_041484725.1 Geobacteraceae bacterium
ACTTTTTACAACACGAACAACAAGAGGCTCCATTTTGTCGTCGAAGACCGGGACTTTTTCGGCAAGCCGGCATCGACGCTCGATTTTACCTTTATCGCACCTCCCGTCGGTGGGACTTTGCCTGCGTCGGACCAGGTTCGGGCAATTTACACGGCCGGGGAAAAGGATAAAAAACTCACACTGGCGCGGCAGGCGCTGGATCTCTATATGAAGGTAGACTCCCTTCCCTATCCGCAGATAAAGGAACTTGAAGGGTTTCTGGTGGAATGCTACGACGGCAATGAATGGGTCAGAACCTGGGATACAGTGCTGAACAATAGTCTTCCCAAGGCTGTCCGGGTGACCCTCATGGTCAAGGAGGGGGAGAAGACGGTAAATTTCTCAACTACCACAAAGCTGTGGATGGGAAATTGAAAAGCGAGCGGGGCTTCGCCCTTGTCATAACCCTGCTCATCGCGGCCCTGCTCGTGGCATTGACCGTCGAATTCGTGAACGAGGTATTCGTCGACACCTCTGCCCGGCAGAATTTCACGGACGGCCAGCAGGCAAGTATAATGGCCGGTTCCGGTGTCGACTTGGCCATCAAGGGTTTAAAACTCTCTCTGGCTGGGCGTACATACAACTCACTTGCGGACCCATGGGCCAAACCCTTTAAACAGGAGGATGAGAAGGGGACGCTTAGTATAATCATAGAAGATGAAAGCGGCAAGCTGAACATCAACCAGATTTTCGGCGCCAACGGCAATATACTTTACCAAAGAAATTATGATATCACCTCTCGCCTGTTGAAAAAACTGGGGGTTTCGCCCGACCTGCTAGATTCCCTGGCGGACTGGGTTGATAACAACGAAGAACCCCATCCCGCGGGGGCGGAGTCGTCTTACTACAAAACTCTGAAGCCACCCTATGGCGCAAAGAACGCCATCCTGGACACGGTCGAGGAACTTGCGCTGGTCAAGGGGTTTGAAGCCAAAGTCATGCAACTGCTCCGGCCGTACGTTACAATATACACGGAGATGCCTGGTGCCATAAACATCAATACCGCATCGCGAGAGATAATTGCGGCCCTAGACGACAAGATGACAGATTCCCTGACCAATCAGGTGCTGGATTACCGAAAGAAAACGCCGTTTCAGATCCCTGCGGACCTGGCAAAGGTCGCCGGTATGGAAACAATTGCCACCGGGCTTACGACCAGCACCACGACAATAGGAACGGTGTACCGCATCATCTCCCTGGCGACGGTCAGGGAAACGACCCGGGTCGTCGAGGCAGTGGTGCGGATCAGCGACGGGCATATCCTCTACTGGAGAGAGTACTGATGAACTACCTGATTGTGCAGTTAACCGGTAACGAGGCGCTCTTTGCCAGGTTCCAGCTGAAACGGGGGGTGCTGGTCTTTGACAGGGCGTCCCGCGAGAAGATCGACCAGGCGCACCCACTTCCCGCCATGCTGGCGGAGGCCGCAGCCGCTGGCCGGGAAGGGGAGCGGGTCATCCTGGTCATTCCTCCCTCCCTTCTCTCTCTGCGCGAGATGGAACTCCCCCTGAGTGACCGGCGGAAGATAAGGGATGTGCTCCCCCTGGAGCTGAAGGGGGAAACCGCCTGCGACAGCGAGGAACTGGTATTCGACGCGCTGCCGCTGGATGGCGGCAAGTTCCTGGCGATCTGGGGAAAACGGCACGACCTGGCGGAGAAGATCGCCATCATGACCGACAACGGCCTGGAGCCGGAAATAGTTACCGCATCCCTGTTTCATTGGCACGCCCTCCTCCCCGAGGAGGGAAGCGGGGGTCTGATCGCCCTCTCCGACGGCGAATCCTTGGCTCTCTACAGGAACGGCAAACCCTGCTACTTCCGGGCGCTTGCCCAGGGGGAACCGGGCGCGGAGGTGGCCCGGACCCTTGCGGCCCTGGAAATCGGCAAAGGGGTGAAGGTGGAGAAGGTCTTGCTTCACGGCGCAGCCGCTCATCAGACTGCTGACCTCCCGGCAGGCCCTCCGGCGTTTGCCGTTCTCCCCTGTAATAGGGAAATGGCCACCCTTTTCGGCGGCGACGCGGCGGCAATCGGGGATCTGGCAGGGGCCTACGCCGTTGCGCGCGCCTCTGCACTGGAGGAGCCGGTCAACTTCAGGAGAGGCAGCCTTGCCTACACTGCGGGGCGGAAAAAGACCCTGAAAAAACTCCGCATCTCCCTGATCCTGGCAGCTGCCTGCGTGGTTCTTCTCATGGCCGAAACAGCGCTCCGCTACCTTCAGGTGAGCCGTGACCTCGATTCCGTCAACAACTCCATAAGGGCCATCTACCGGGAGGCGTTTCCCAACCGGAAAAAACCGGTTGACGAGGTTGCCGAACTGCGCGCGGAGATCAAGAGGCTTGGCGGCGGCGCTGCCACGGGAAACCTTCTTCTGGCACTCAAAAGATTGGCCGAAATCAAGGGTGCGGATGTTACCGGTCTTTTCGAAGTTGAGGTCGATGGCGACCAGTTGCGGGTGCGGGGAGATGCACGGTCGATCCAGGCAGTCAACGATTTCCGGACCAGGGGCGCGGCGGTCTTTGCCGGCGCCGAGGTGGGAGAAATCAAATCCCGCCCTGACGGGAGCGTGACTTTTTCATTCCGGGGGACGATGAAGGAGGAGGGGAGATGAACTACCTTAACCTGCTGGCCGAGTGGTATCATCACCTGGACAACCGGACCCGGCTCCGCATGGGGATCGGCATTGCCCTGCTCCTTTCCCTGGCGATCATATTTTCCATGGCCAACGACCGGATAGGCCGGCTCAAAAAACAGCTGGCAGCACGGGAGGCGGAGGTTGCCGAGATGCTGGTCCTGAAACAGCGTTACCAGCAGGCGAACGCCGTGGCCCGGAAACTCGCCAACCGTCTGGAGGCCACCCGCGCCGACGATTCTCCGGCGCGTATCATCGACGAGATAGGCATCAAGGGGAAGGGGAGCCAGATCAAACCCCTCAAGGGAGAAGATCGGGGAGGCTACCTGGAGGACGCGGCCGAAGTGAAGATTGATGGGCTTACCCTCAACGAGGTGGTCAATCTCCTCTTCCGCCTGGAAAAGGGGACCAGGCCGGTCATGATCAAAAAGGCCCTGCTCAAGAGCCGTTTTGACGACCCGGCGCGGCTCGATCTG
>JBGPID010000389.1:0-3121 GCA_041484725.1 Geobacteraceae bacterium
ACGGTCAAAAGCCGGCGTGAAGGGACGGAGATCATCTTCGGCCGTGGGGAGCTGTTCCGTTTCGTGGAGGAGGAGATGATTCGCCGGATGATCGGCGAAGTCATCCACGAAATGTCGCCACAATAATACAAAAAATTACAGGCAAAGGAGACAACGAATGGAAGAAAGAAACGGCATCACGAATTTCAAGGGGAATCCCGTTACCCTGCTCGGACCGGCGCTCAAACCAGGCGACAAAGCGCCGGATTTCCGGGTAGTGGATACGGCCCTTAATCCGGTAGCACTCGCAGACTTCAAGGGGAAAATAAAGATCATCAGCGCCGTCCCGTCCCTCGACACACCGGTCTGTGACACGGAGACACGCAGGTTCAATCGGGAAGCGGCGGAACTTCCGGAGAGCATCGTCCTTCTTACCGTAAGCCTCGACCTCCCCTTTGCCCAGAAGCGCTGGTGCGGAGCGGCAGGCATCGACCGGGTGATAACCCTCTCCGATTACCAGGATCGCTCCTTTGCCCTCGCTTACGGGGTGCTGATCAAGGAGTTGAAGCTCCTCTCCCGCTCGATCTTCGTGGTGGACGCCGCCGATACCATCCGCTACATCCAGCATGTGCGGGAAATAACCGCCGAACCGGACTACGCCGCGGTACTGGGTGCGGCTAAAGGGCTCTTATAGCCGGCTTTGCCGGAAAGTTCGGGCAGTCTGAACACGATTTAGAGGAGTAACCATGCCGCGCGACATACCGGTGGGAAACGGCTCCCTTCTGGTTTGCTTCGACCGTGAGTATGCCATCCGTGATCTCTACTTTCCCCACGTGGGCCAGGAGAACCACATGGGGGGACGCCGGTCGCGGCTCGGGGTCTGGGTTGGAGGGCGCTTCACCTGGGTCGGGCCCGGGTGGGAGATCGAGCTGCGCTACGAAACCGACACCCTCGTTACCCGGGTCCGCCTCTTCCACCGGGAGCTGGGGATACTGCTCGTCTGCCGCGACGCGGTCGATTTCCACGAAAACATCTACCTCCGCGAGATCACCGTCGAGAACTTGCTCCCGGAAGAGCGGGAGGTCCGCCTCTTCTTTGTCCAGGATTTCAGCATTTCCGGCAACAGCGTCGGCGACACGGCCGCTTTCGATCCCGAATCCGGAGGCGTTGTGCACTACAAGGGGGCCCGCTATTTCCTGGCAAACGCCTGGGTCTCCGGGACGGACGGTCTTGCCCAGTACGCCGTGGGACAGAAGGAGGCGGCAGGTCGGGAAGGGACCTGGCGCGACGCCGAGGACGGCATCCTCTCCGGAAACCCCATCGCCCAGGGTTCGGTTGATTCGGTAATCGCTCTCACCCTCTCTCTGGCAGGGGTGTCCCGCGGCGCCGCATACTACTGGCTGGCGGCCGGGGAAAGCTGGCAGATGGTGCGCCGGCTCGATGCCCTGGTAAAATACAAACAGCCGTTGGCCCTGATCAAGCGCACCGCCGATTACTGGAACCTGTGGGCACGCAAAGAGACTGCCCCGCTGGAAGCATTGCCGGTGCAGGTGGCGGAGCTCTACCGGCGCAGTCTCCTTTTGCTCCAGACCCAGATCGACTCTGCGGGAGGTATCCTGGCGGCCAACGATTCGGACGTTATCCAGTTCAACCGTGATACTTACTGCTACATCTGGCCCCGGGACGGCGCGCTGGTGGCCAATGCCCTCGACCTGGCGGGATATGCGGACGCGCCCCGTAACTTCTACCGTTTTATCGCCGGGGTAGCCAAGCCGGAAGGGTATCTCCTGCACAAGTACAACCCGGACGGCACCCCGGCCTCCTCCTGGCACCCCTGGTTCACAGGAGGGAAACCGCAGCTCCCGATCCAGGAAGACGAAACTGCCCTGGTCCTCTGGGCGCTCTGGCACCACTTCGTGCTCTATCGCGACATCGAGTTCATCAAGCCGCTTTACAAGCCGCTCATCAAGAACGCCGCAGACTTCATCTGCTGCTACCGCGACCCGGCGACCGGGCTTCCCGCCCCCTCCTATGACCTATGGGAAGAACAGCGCGGCATCCTCTCTTTCACCGTTGGAGCGGTATTCGGCGGGCTGACTGCCGCGTCCCTCTTCTGCACGGTTTTCGGCGAAACGGAGAGGGCCGACCGTTACCGCAAGGTAGCCGCGGAGATCCGCGACGCGGCAACTACCCATCTGTGGCGGGAGGAACTGGGGCGCTTCTGTAAGATGGTTTCATACAATGAGAAGGGTGAATTCGTGGTGGACGACACTTGCGATGCAAGCCTTTGGGGGCTTTTCGCCTTCGGCCTCTATTCGGCCTCCGATCCGCGCATGACAGCTACTTTCGATGTTTTGCGGGAGAGGCTGTGGGTCAGGTCTGAGGTCGGGGGGATGGCCCGTTATGAGGGGGATAATTTCTATCGGGTTAGCCCGGATTTGCCGGGTAACCCTTGGTTTATTGCCACCCTCTGGCTGGCCGATTATCTGGTGAGCCGGGCCGGGAGCGAAGGGGAGATGGGCGAAGCGATCGACATCCTCGGTTGGGCCGCCAGGCACGCCCTCCCTTCCGGCGTACTGCCGGAACAGGTCGATCCCTACACCGGCGCCCCCCTCTCCGTATCGCCACTCACCTGGAGTCATGCGACCTTCATCGCCACGGTCCAGCACCTCGTCCGCCGCATCGGACGGTTCAGGGAGTGTCCCGCATGCGGGCTCCCCATGACCTCCGAAAGCCGCCGGGAAGAGTGGCTCGAAGAGATGTTCGCAGAGGCGTGCGACGCCATACACGGCATCTGCAGGGTCTGACGGTTTATGCAGACTGGCCGGATCGCCTCTAGCGCATTTCGGTGATACTTATCCTTTTCCAGACCTCGCCAGTTGCCTCTGCGACCCTTCTTTCCGGCCCATCGTAGCGACCCCTGGCCCCTGCGACCCTTCTTTCCGGCCCATCGTAGCGGCTCCTGGCCCCTTCGCCCCGGATCGGAACAGCACCGATCTCGACCCATCCGGTTCCCCGCCTGTAGGCAATGATACTGTTGGAAAGTATCAGTTCCCTTAAGTCATAGTCCGGGATAAAACTGGCGGTGTCGTTTTTGAATTGAACCATTATAGCCATTGCTCCACACCTCCTCTTCTGAGGC
>JBGPID010000390.1:0-3110 GCA_041484725.1 Geobacteraceae bacterium
CTTCACCGCCCAGCACGACCGATTGCCGCGTTTCTTCTCCACTGAACCGGTAGCGCCCCACAACATTACTTTCAAGGTCACTGACGAGGAACTGGACGAGGTATTCAATTGGTGAATGATATGGGGAAAGTGTGAATTGTGAAGAGTGAAGTGTGAATAAAACTTCTACCTTCTTCTTTCACCATTCACCATTCACTATTTCCTTGGGGGTATATGTCAGTGCAACTTGAGATCAGGCTCTTTGCCGGTTTAAAATGCAATAACCCCGATCTCCCTAGTTTCGGGGAAATCGCCTTTAACCTGGAAGTTCCCCCTGGCACAACCGTCGGGGAACTCCGCGGGATGCTGGCAATTGACCCGACAATTCGCCTCCTGACCATGGTCAACCACCACCACGAAGGTGACGATTGGGTGCTCGAAGATAACGACCGGATCGGAATATTCCCCCCTATCGGTGGGGGATAAGGTTATGGAAAAGATAAGCGGGGAGACCTCGGTAAAACAGGATAGCGCCACGGCATCCATCACTCTTATCATGGGAGCAGAGCAGATCGGGGATTTTTCCCCGATCCTGCAGCATGGATTCGGCATGACGGCACTGATTCCCTGTACCGTAGGCAACCTTCTCTGTGACCAGTTCGGATTGAGCCGTGAATATGTCTCGGAGAGGATAACAACCATCTTTCTCAATGGCAAGACAACCGACAGCATAGATGAAGCGATGGTCAGGGACCACTCAACCATTGCACTTTCTGCCGCCATGCCCGGTGTTGTCGGTGCGACCTTAAGAAGGGGGAGTTATTATTCCGCCATGCGCAGCGCCATCACCTGCACAGATACGGGAAAAACCGGCGCATGCAGGGAAGGACTGGTTTTCGTCAAACTTTTCAACCTGCTGTTGCCCGAACTTGGGCCGGAGTTCATGAAAAAAGGGATTTTTCTTACTCCCTCCGAATTATTGAATTTTTTTCTCCAGGAGCCGGACTCTTTCTGGGCTGGATGCGGTGAAGCCTTGATCAACGGTAAACCTGTCGTCCCGACATCCCTGATACATAGCGAAGCGTTTGCGAACTGTGAATTCATAAAGATTTCCATTGCCATTACATAGAGCTTCATGCAAACATTTTGCCGGAGCGCCGCCCCTACGGATAAGCAGCTGTCGGAAATTACGCGATTTGTATGAGGCTCATAGATAATGAACAACCCGGATATTTTCCTTTTGCGCGGTTTCATCCTGAAAGAGGCCCAGGGTGACCTGTTGCCTTGCTCTGCCCAGGTTGCCGCTGCAGAACGATTCAATCTGAGCCTGAGCAAGGTGGAGGAAACTGCCCTGGAGCTTGGCATCCTGCCGGTCCGCTACCAGCGCAACAGGCAGACAATCTCCATTCTCCAGCAATACAAGCTTTTCCTCAGCAAGGTGGTCATCATCGGTTGCGGCGGATTGGGCGGATATCTGATCGAAGAACTGGCGAGGCTGGGGGTCGGCAACCTCGTTCTCATCGATTCCGATGTGATTGAAGAGCACAATCTTAACCGCCAGTTGCTGTCATCACTCGATGTGCTGAACCGTGCAAAGGTCGAGGTGGCGGCGGAACGGGTCAGGGCCATCAACCCGGCGGTCACCGTCACCCCCTTGCAGACCGTTTTTTCCAGTGACAACGGCCGGGAACTGATGCAGGGGGCCGATCTGGTACTGGACGGTCTCGACACGATCCCCGCCCGGCTGGAGCTGGCAAAGATCTGCCATGAGATGTCCATTCCCCTGGTCCACGGGGCCATTGCCGGCTGGTATGGACAGGTGGCAACCCAGATGCCGGGTGAAGATATTTCGCCGCAGATTTTCGGCATGAGCCCACCAAATAAAGGCATTGAATCGGATATGGGTAATCCCTCGTTCACTCCGGCCGTGGTTGGCAGCCTGCAGGCTGCCGAGGCATGTAAGATACTCCTCCGGGAAGGGAAATGCCTGAGCAAGAGAATTCTCTTCATCAATCTCCTCGATATGGAGATCGTCGAGGTTAAATTGAACAGCAAGAACATTAAATAGTGTCCATCCGGAAACTCCGGATGAGACACTACTGGTTTCCAATTCGGAAACGAGGGATTTTTTGTCCTGGCAAGGAAATCGAGGGGTTGTGCGGAGGCGTACACAGGTACGCCGCACAAACAAGCCCGAAGATTGAGGCCGCCAGGGCGGAAAAGAACCGTTTCCGGATGGAAACTAAATAAACATACTCGGGTATTGTTTCTGACCCGATGCCTTCACTCTCCGGGCCTGACCTCCTGAAAGGAACATCCTCAAGGAGGACGGCCACCGGGTAGACCCGGAAACAGCAGCGCCTCCCTTTTGCAAAGGAGAACCGCGATCCGCACTTGTTCAAACAGAGAGGGGTCTTTTCCAATAACGTGAAGAGGCCCCTCTCACGTTTCGCGAGGGCCTGAAATCACCCTGATCTCTTCTGATTTTACAAGACGCTTACCGCGGCCTGAAGAGAATGGTTATATGAAATGACGGGGCTTATATGGAACTGATTTTCGAAGGCATGGCCAAGGCCATTGCGCTGATCATCGCCCTTGACCCTGAAGTGCTGAACATCACCCTACTCTCCCTCAGGGTTTCCGGGACGGCCACGCTGATCAGTCTGGTGATCGGCATTTCCTCCGGCACCCTCCTGGCGCTGGCCGATTTCCCCGGCAAGCGTTTGCTGGTAAGTATCGTCAACACCGGCATGGGGCTTCCTCCCGTGGTGGTTGGGCTCTTTGTCACCATCTTTCTCTGGCGCAACGGCCCGTTCGGGTTTCTCGAAATCATGTACACGCCGACCGCCATGATCATCGCTCAGGCGGTCATTGCCACACCCATCGTTACCGGCATTACGGTCGCTTCGATCCAGAACCTCCCCGCCGGTCTCAAGCTTCAGATTCTGGCGCTCGGCGCCACCAGGTGGCAGATGGTCCGGCTGCTCATCAGGGAGGCGCGCCTCCCTCTTCTGGCTGGAGTCATGGCCGGTTTCGGCGGGGTCATTTCCGAAGTGGGGGCTTCCATCATGGTGGGCGGGAACATCAAGGGGTATTCGCGGGTTCTGACAACCGCCACTGTCATGGAAACC
>JBGPID010000391.1:0-3099 GCA_041484725.1 Geobacteraceae bacterium
GGCCATGGGGGTGAAACGGGAGCAGGACCATCGCTTCATATACTTCATCTGACGAATCCGGCAAAAGTCCATCTGCTGCGTTACGCTCATCCTTCTTCACTGCGGCGTACCTGATGTACGCCTCGTTCCTCAGGATTCGCAAGCCTTGCATCTGGAGCTTTTTTCGAATTCGCCGGTTGAGTTCAAGACTATCACATAATGCTAACAGTTCATCTGAAAGGAGCAGTTATGCCTATTTTGAAAAGCGCCACCATTCTCGAACAGATCGGAAACACCCCCCTTGTCCGGCTGGAAAATCTGGAAGAGACGGGTTCGGCCGCCATCTATGCCAAGGTGGAGGCGTTCAATCCCGGTGGCAGCATAAAAGACAGGATATGTCTTGCCATGATCGAGGCTGCGGAAAAGGACGGCAAATTGAAGCCGGGGGCGACGGTGGTCGAGCCGACGAGCGGCAATACCGGCATCGGTCTCTCCATGGTCTGCGCGGTCAGGGGGTATAAGCTGGTTTTGACCATGCCCGATACCATGAGCATCGAGCGGCGCCGGCTGCTGGCCGCTTTTGGGGCGGAACTGGTCCTAACCTCCGGGGCCCAGGGGATGCGGGGCGCGGTGCAGAAAGCGGAAGAACTGGCGGTAAAGCATGGCTACCTGATGCCCCAGCAGTTCAAGAACCCGGCAAATCCCGAGGTGCACCGGCAGACAACCGGGCCGGAGATCATCAATGCCATGCAGGGGCTCTCGATTGACGGGTTCGTGGCCGGGATCGGCACCGGCGGCACCATAACCGGCGTGGGCGATGTGCTGAAAAAACTGAATCCACAGATTCATATCGCCGCCATTGAGCCGGCCGACTCGGCGGTCCTCTCCGGCGGCGAGCCGGGACCCCACAAGATCCAGGGGATCGGGGCCGGTTTCGTGCCGGACGTCCTGGACACTAAAATTTACGATGAGGTGATCCGGGTGAGCAACGGGGACTCCTATGCGGCCACCAAACGTCTGTCCATGGAGGCCGGCCTGCTCGTGGGGATATCGTCCGGAGCCGCCTTTCATGGGGCCTTGCAGGTGGCCAGAAAGCTCGGCAAGGGGAAAAATGTGGTGGTGATCCTGCCAGATACCGGTGAGCGGTATCTGTCCACCGGCGTTTTTGACTGACCTTTATCGATGAAGCGCCTTCTGCGGTGCAACTCTCTCACCCCCCGTCCTATACAAGGTTCAGGTTGAGGTTCAGGATTTTTGCCGATCCTGAACCTGATCCTGAACCTGAAAACTCACACCTTCAATACCTCTACCCACAACCTCCTCCCTGGCGCGGAAATGTATACGAAGAGGAAGTCCACCGGTTCCTCCCCCCATGGATTGCTCAGGTAGTCCCGGCCAAAGGGATGCCTGAAGCTCCTCACCCTGCTGCCAGCGGGGATATCCAGTTTATTTTTGTATGTGGCGTTATCCTCTTTCGTGTTTCCCCTTCTGACGTCACTGCTGCCTGCGAAAAAGCCGGGAAGTCCGGCTGCGGATGGATAGTCGGTCAGGCAGAAATCGTAACAGAGGGCATCGCGGAACTCTTCCCGCTCCCCGGACGGGAGAAATCCTTCCGCGAATCGCCAAACCGTCTCGAACAGCGCCGTCTGGGAGAGAGTGGTGGGATGCCCGGTCTCTTCCCAGTACAGCGCGGCTGCTGCGAAAAACCGGGAAAGCGGATGGGACCCAGCAACGAGGGAAAGCACGGTGCGGAATTTCCCGCTGTTTACGACCAGGTCGATCAACCTGCTCACCGTTTCGATGCGGCAGATCTCGGAGAAAGAAAGGGTGGGGGTGCGGAGCACCTTGTACGGTGGTGCATTGGAGAAGGCGTAATTCTCCTCCGCGGCGATTTTTCGCATGGGTGAACCTTTCAAAACCTTCAGGGGTTCCACCTGGATGTGGCATTCCTCTCCCCGCCATCGACCGTTGCTGTCGAGAATGTCGAACAACCGCTGCAGCGTGTCGAGGAATCCCGGATAATCCTCCCCCGGCAGCCCCGCGACCAGGTCGAGGTGGACGATCACCGCGGTTTCTTCCCTGAGCCTGCGCACATTGGCGAAGAGCCGCTCCAGCTCGGATCTGCACCCCACCCGTGCCAGCGTCCGCTCATCTCCCGACTGGACGCCGATCTCGAAACGGAACATGCCAGGGGGGACCCTGCGCAACACCCGAAAGTTCTCGTCGGTCAGAAGGTCGGCGGCGATCTCGAAATGAAACCGGCTGCCACGGTTTTCCGCCAGGATGAACTCCCAGATCGCGTTGGCCCGTACGGTGTCGTAGTTGAAGGTCCGGTCCACGAACTTCACGGTCTGCGCCCCCTGCGCCAGAAGAAGCCCCAGATCTTCCCTGATTCGCGCCATGGAGAAGGAGCGCACCCCCCGCTCCAGGGACGACATGCAGAAGGCGCAGGAAAACGGACAACCCCGGGAGGTTTCATAGTAGACGAGCGGTTTCTTCAGGTCGACGAGAGAAGCGGCGAAAGGGGAGGGGATGGTATCCAGGTCGGCGGTCGGCGCCCGCTCGGGGGTAGCGATGATTTCCTCGCCGGCGCGAAAGACAATACCCGCGGAGACGCCTTGCAATGCGTCCCTGCCTCCGTCGGTTCGGAGCAGAAGCGCCATCAGCTCGCGGAAGGTTTCCTCCCCTTCGCCCCGGATAACGCAGTCGATTGCCGGATATTGCGTCATCAACTCGAAAACGCCGAATGACGCCTCGGGACCGCCGAGGATGATGAAGGTCTCGGGCCTTACCTGTTTCAGGTCGGAGGCGAGCTTCAGGGTCTCGCCGATGTTCCAGATGTAGCAGGAGAAGGCAGCCACGTCCGCCTCTTCCGCGACCAGTGCACGGAGAACCCGGTCGGCATGCTCGTTGACCGTAAACTCGCGGATGACCGTCTCCACACCATCCATCCCCTTGCAGGCGACGGCCAGGCAGGGGAGGGCGAGGGAGTTGTGGACGTATTTGGCGTGGAGGGTGGCGAGGAGGATCTTCATGGCGCAAGTTTAGCGGATTGCGGTGTGTATGGCGAGAAAAAGTTATAAGTGAATAGTGAATAGTGAATAGTGAATAGAAAAACCA
>JBGPID010000392.1:0-3095 GCA_041484725.1 Geobacteraceae bacterium
ATAGCCTGCCTGACGGCCGGTCATCCCGTGGCCGACCATTTTCCTGACATCAGGAAAATGGTCGATATCGGTTCCCGCATGGAAAGACAGATTGAGGATATTGCGCTCACCCGCTACGCCTGTTATCTGATCGCCCAGAACGGTGATCCGCGCAAGGTGGAGATTGCCTTTGCCCAGAGCTATTTTGCCTTACAGACGCCAAGGATCGAACTGCTCGAAAAACGTCTGGTCGAGCAGGAACGTCTCGTCGCACTCCAGATACTCACCCTTGCCGAAAAGGAACTCTCCGGCCTCATCTTTGAGTGCAACGGCGATAATAGCGGCTTCGCTCGCATTCGCAGCAAGGGGAACGCCGCCATGTATGACAATAAATCCACCAGCTAGATGAAGGTGAGCAAACGAGACTGGCTGTTTTCCTCGGCAATGCCAGGGATGGGCGGGTGGTTTGATGCGAAATGTTCTCGACCTTTGTTCCCTTCCTTGGAAACCGTTATCCGCAGGTGTATATTTTTTATATAAATTAGTATAAATTTTATGATAGATAGACGATATTCCCCCTTATTGCATAAATTACGCGTACTTTCAGCCTGTTAGTATTTATGTTTGGCAACCTAGCCTCTCGCCGGCAGTATATGTCGCACATCTGTTTTTCCTTCCGATATTATGCGGGCCAGCTGCCTGGCTATATCGTTCTGCTAATTCATCCCGCAATATCGGCTTGTTATATGAATGTGTCGGAAAATGGTCAACCCTGGCATAGCTGATGCAGTTAATTAAAGTAACAGAGATGCAATCCGGCCACTGCCTGAAATGTGGCAAGCAAATTTTCGATAGAAACGGAGAGCGCCATGAAAGTCCTTTACGCAACGATCTTTTCTCTTGTTATAACTGTAACTGAGGCACTGGCCGCAGGGGGTGGAGCTAGCGTAGGAAGTCTGGGCCTGCTGACGATTTTCTTTATGGGCTTCGGCGCCCTGATCATTGTTTTCCAGCTTGTGCCGGCCCTCATACTTTTCGCAGGAATGCTCAAGGCGCTCTGCTCGCCGGCCGCAAAAAAGAAGTTGAGGGTATGACCGCAAGCTCCGCCAGGAACCCCTGAAAGATCGACCGAGATGTTTCGCTTCAGGGGTCTGCGCGGGTGAAATCAGCATTCATTGGAAAGGAGAAGGCCATGAACACAAAAAAACCTTTAACCGCACTTTGCAGCGTCATAGCGCTGAGCCTCGTATCAAGCAGCGTAGCCCATGCCGCAGCTACCCAGAAGGTTTACGCAAGCAGCATACTGGTTTTGCTCTTTCTCGGTTTCTGTGCCCTGTTGCTGGTCGTCCAGCTGATCCCGGCGATGATGTCCATTTATGGCTTGATCAAGGGAGCCATGACCAGGAAAACCGGTACGGCAGAGACCGCAAACGACTGAGCGGTTTACTCAACCGTTATGTAAAGAATAGAATTGATACAATAAAAAAACCCGCATCTGCGGGTTTTTTTTAACGGTGCATAAAAGGAGGGTTAGCCCTCTATTGAAATTATCCAGGTCCAGGGGGTTACCCTGCTTACCCGATCACCTTCTCCCTCCCCCGTGGCCACCTCCGCCACCCGGCCTGCCACCTCCGGACGGGGCGCCCATTCTGCCACCACCGCCCGATCTGACGCCGCTGTGAGAGGAGGGTGCGAATGATCTGCCGCCGCGGTTAGTGACGCCGGCGGCTCTGCTCACATGGGAGGGTTGGCCGAACGTCCTTCCCACCGGAGCTCCCCGGGTGCGGGGGGCATTGAATACCCTACGCGCGCCATGCGGCACCCCCGTTGAGATGAACCCCCTCCTGTTGGTGACACCTATGCCTGCGAATGTTCGTCCTCTGAATCGTCCTGCAGGATCGATCCGGTAGACCCGGTGATTCCTGACATCATTGAAATGATTGGAAACGAAACCCCAGTGATGCCTAAATAAGAAAGGCCGGTGGAAATCATTCAGGATGAAGAACCCGGGAAACCAGAAACTGTTCCACCAGAACGGCGAGGGGAGCCAGCTATACAGATAGTAGTAATCGGGCGGAGGGGCATAGTAGCTGACCACGGGTGGTCCTTCTGTGTTGTAATAGTTGTTGATTACCGTCGGGTCGGGATAATTCGCCGCTTCCGCGGGCAAGGGTTCGTAGGTTTCGCCGACTGGTTGCGTAGTTATGGCCATGCTGAGATCGGTGGAGACGTTATCCAGCCTTTTCAGCGCCTCATCCTTACTCATTCCTATCTTTCTGGCATCCGCGGCATCCCCCACCGACCTTTGCAGCTCGGCAATGATATCGGGGGTGACCGGATAATCGGCGATCCAGCCGTTGCGCGGCACGATGCCTGCCTCACCCAGCCGGGTCTCGGCCCCGACCTCGTCTTCAGCCGTGCCCAGCCCCAAAGCGATTACCAGCTTGACCGCGAAGTCCCCCTCCCGGACCATTGGCGGCGCTATCGGCGGCGGTCCCGGCCTTGTCCGTTCCGTCTGCGCTGCTGGTGACGGCGCCGGTGGCGGCGCTGACTGGGCATGAACGATTGCCGGTATCACCAGCAGCAGAATGCTTATAAACAGTACGCTCACTTCTCCGGATAGTGGCCTTTTCATATAATCTTTCTCCTTTCTCCGCATGCATTGCCGTTTCGCATGGCAATACCGGTCATTCCTTTATCGCCAGCGGAAAACCCGGGGAATGCAGCAAAGTTTTCCTCTGTTCTTTATTTATTTTATACCCTGAAAAAACATGAGTCAAGGCATCTGGAGTGAAAGCTGAAGGGAATAAATCATGCAGGATGTTAAACATGCTTCAGCATTCAGCCTTAACACCTTGGTAGTTACTAATTCATCATGGCATGTCGAAAAAGTATCGACATACAATGATTAAATTGCTAAAAAATGGTTAAAGAAGCGAGTCAGGCAGCATGAACTCTCCTGAAAGGAGCCGTCCTTTTTTATGCCGTCTCAAGAAGTCCGCGGCCATTACGAGCGCCATCCCTATCCCCATTACCCGCTCCTCTCCTCGATCCGGCGGCACGACACCTATGCCTTGAACCTGCAGGCGCTCTGGGCGCGGTTCAATGGTGAGTTC
>JBGPID010000393.1:0-3091 GCA_041484725.1 Geobacteraceae bacterium
AATGGAAAGGAGAGACCGAACAGGCGGTACAGGTGAGCTTCGGTACAACCGCCGAAGTTGCAGAGGTTGGTGCCCGAGATGATCGAAACGACGACTCCGATCGTGAGGAGGACCAGAACGAAAATACGATAACGATTATCCATAAAAATCATTCTCTCTTAGCCGGCGTCAGGCATTGATTAATCAGGTGGCGACTGCTGACGGCCACCGGCCGAAACTGCACCCCTGCCAGCTGCCGCGCCGTTTTAATTCATTTACAACAGTATACCACATCTGGTTGTTCTTCAGGTCCCAGGCCGGGGCTACCCGTATGGCCAGCGGCGCCGAACCGTAGAGACGCTGGATGGCGATCTGCGGCGGGATACGCTCCAGGAAGTCGCAGACGGCAGCCACGTATTCGGCGTGGGAAAGGGGAACGAATCTGCCGGCATGGTACATCTCCGCCAGCCTGGTTCCCTGCACGGCGTGGAGCTGGTGGAGCTTTATGGAGTTGACAGGGAGGGCGGCGATCAGGTCGGCGGTCTTGAGGAACCCCTCCCTGCTCTCGCCGGGAAAACCGTAGATGAGATGGGTGCAGATCTCGATGCCGCGATTTGCGACCCGCTCCACCGCCCGGAGATACTCGGCCAGGGTATGGCCGCGGTTGATCCGCTTGAGGATCGCATCGTCCATGGACTGGAGCCCCAGCTCCACACAGACGTAACGGGTGCGGGCCAGCTCTTCCAGGATCTGCAGGGCATCATCGGTCAGCGCATCGGGCCTGGTGCCGACGGAGATGCCGAGGACGTCCGGGTGGGCAAGGGCGCGGCAGTACAGGTCGCGGAGCTTTTCCGCCGGCGCGTAGGTGTTGGTGAATTTCTGGAAATAAATGATGAACTTTTCGCTGCCGAGCCTTTGCCGGTGATAGTTCATCCCCGCTGCCATCTGTTCCTCGATGGGGAGCTGGGGCTGAGTCCCGGGCGGAGAGAAGGAGACGTTATTACAGTAAATGCAGCCGCCGGTGCCTCGGGCGCCGTCCCGGTTCGGGCAGGTGAAGCCGCCGTCCACGTTGACCTTGCTGACCCGGCAGCCGAAGCGGCGGCGCAGATAAGAGCCGTAGGAGTTGATGCGCAGCTCCTTATGGATAAAGCTTTCGGGCATGGTCACTCTTCCTGGTGTTCGACGGCAGGGAGGAGGGCAAGGAGCTTTTTCGCCTCTTCACGCGGGTTTTCCGCGGCAATAACGGCAGAAATCAGGGCGATGCCATGGGCGCCGGCGTCAATCACCTGGCGGGTGTTCCGGCCGGTAATACCGCCGAGGGCAAAAACCGGAATCCGGAGCAGGGAGGTCACCTCTCTCAGGCTGTCTATGCCCACCGGTGAGCCGTAAGCCGCCTTGGAAGGGGTATGGAAAACAGGGCCATAGGTGATGAAGTCCGCCCCCTTTTCCTGGGCGGCAACGGCGCTCTCCCTGCCATGGCAGGAGATGCCTATCAGTTTCTCTTCACCCATGAGCTGTCTGGCACTCTGGATGGGGATACTGCCGTGGCCCAGATGGACGCCGTCGGCAGTAACGGCCAGGGCGATATCGATGCGGTCATTGATGAAGAGACGGGCGCCGTAACGTGAGGTGATATCCCGCATCTCTTGGGCAAGCTCATACAGATCCCGGCTGGAAAGATCCTTTTCCCGCAGTTGAACCGCCTTTACTCCTCCCTTGAGCGCCTCTTCCACCACAGGCAAGAGGTCGCGCCCGCCGCATGCCCGCTGGTTGGTGATCAGGTAAAGGTTGAAGTCGAGGGAGATGGATGGCCCCCGGTTTCTCATGTGACTATGCCTTCTATGGGGCTTGAGGCGGTGGCGTAAAGTTTTTTCGGAATGCGCCCGGAGAGGAAGGCAAGCCGGCCGGCGCGGACCGCCAGGTTCATCGCCTCGGCCATGGCGATGGGGTCTTTCGCCCCGGCAATGCCGGTGTTCATCAGCACCCCGTCGCACCCCAGCTCCATGGCGATGGCGGCATCCGAGGCGGTGCCGACCCCGGCGTCGACGATCACCGGCACGCTTATCGTATCGAGAATAATACGGATGTTGTACGGGTTCCTGATCCCGAGACCGCTGCCGATCGGGGCGCCCAGGGGCATGACCGCGGCGCAGCCGATATCTTCCAGTTTCCTGCAGACAATCGGGTCGTCGGAGGTATAGGGGAGGACCGTAAAACCTTCCTGGACAAGGGTCTTGGCCGCCTTGAGAAGCTCCTCGTTGTCAGGGAAGAGGGTCTTCTCGTCCCCCAGCACCTCCAGCTTGACGAAGTCCGACAGCCCCGCTTCCCTGGCCAGGCGGCAGGTGCGGACCGCCTCGTCGGCGCTATAGCAGCCGGCGGTGTTGGGGAGAAGGGTGTATTTCTTCAGGTCTATATAATCCAGGAGGGATTCCTGGCTTCTGTCCGAGATGTTCACGCGGCGCACCGCGACCGTGATGATCTCCGCGCCGGACGCCTCGATGGCCTGTACCATCTGTTCCATACTCGCGTACTTGCCGGTCCCCACCATCAGGCGGGAGGTAAACTCCCGGCCGGCGATTATCAATTTATCGGCAGACTTCTTCATTGTTGATTTCTCCTTTAATCGCCCGGGCAACAGGCTGTCCAGCTGACGTTGGACTAAAGGTTTTTCCCTTTCAACCTTCATCCTTCAGCCTGCTTTTCTCATCCTCCGCCGACGAAATGGACGATTTCGATCCGGTCACCATCCTTCAGTTGTGTGGTGTCGTATTCCCCTTTCGGCAGAATATCCAGATTCAGTTCCACCGCAACCCGTTGCGGATCAATCTCGATCTCCTTGAGATAACCGAGGACCGATGTGGATTCAATGCTCTGCTCTTCTCCGTTGACAAAAATCCGCACATTATCTCCTTTTTTCACCAAACACAAAAGGCCGCGGAAAGCGGCCTTGAATGGAAATAATTCGTGAATGCGCTTCCCTACGCCGGCATTATCCGGATCAGGTACAAAGGGTTGCCAACCCAAGTCATGGGCCGGCTCTCAGCCGAAACTCCCCCAGCGAAATTATTATCTGGTTTTCAATGACTTGAGTATGCCTGGAAGCGAAAATGCG
>JBGPID010000394.1:0-3090 GCA_041484725.1 Geobacteraceae bacterium
ACCCCCAACACCCGGTTTTGGAGACCGGTGCTCTAGCCGTTAGAGCTACTGGCCTGCATCTGACACCACTGACAATCCGTGGTTCCACTACCCTTTTCTACTTGCTTTCCTTGTGCGGAGTGTGGGCACGGCAGAAGCGGCAAAACTTCTTTAACTCCAGCTTTTGCGGCGTGTTCTTCTTGTTTTTGGTGGTCGTATAATTGCGTTGTTTGCACTGGGTGCAAGAAAGCGTGATGATATCTCGCATTTGAGTCGTCCTTTAAAATCAGTGGCTAGTGGCTAGCAGCTAGCGGCAAGTAAATTTATTCGATGATCGCGCTGACCACGCCGGCGCCGACCGTCCGGCCACCTTCGCGGATGGCGAAACGCAGCCCCTCGTCCATCGCTATCGGGGTGATCAGGTTGATCGTCATCGCCACGTTGTCCCCGGGCATCACCATCTCGACCCCCGCCGGCAGATCCACTATCCCGGTCACGTCGGTCGTCCGGAAGTAGAACTGGGGACGGTAGCCGTTGAAAAACGGCGTGTGCCGACCACCTTCTTCCTTCGTCAAAACGTACGCCTCCGCCTTGAACTTGGTATGCGGCGTGATGCTCCCCGGCTTCGCCAAAACCTGCCCGCGCTCGATCTCTTCCCGCTTGATCCCGCGCAAAAGTGCACCGATGTTGTCACCGGCACGCCCTTCGTCCAGAAGCTTCCGGAACATCTCTACCCCGGTCACCACGGTCTTGGCGGTCGGACGGATGCCGACGATCTCGACTTCTTCGCCAACCTTGACAATCCCGCGCTCCACACGACCCGTCGCAACCGTTCCGCGCCCGGAGATGGAGAATACATCCTCTACTGGCATCAGGAACGGTTTGTCCACGGCCCGCTCCGGCTGGGGGATGTAGCTGTCCACCGCGTCCATCAGGCGGTAAATCGAATCCTCGCCCAGCTCGCTCTTCTCCCCTTCCAGGGCCTTCAAGGCCGAACCGGTGATGATCGGTATGTCGTCCCCGGGGAAATCATAGGAGGAAAGCAGTTCGCGTATCTCCAGCTCGACCAGTTCAAGAAGTTCCGGGTCGTCCACCATGTCCGCCTTGTTCAGGTAAACAACGATGAAGGGAACCCCGACCTGACGCGCCAGAAGAATGTGCTCGCGGGTCTGCGGCATCGGCCCGTCCGCCGCCGATACAACCAGTATCGCCCCGTCCATCTGCGCCGCACCGGTGATCATGTTCTTCACGTAGTCGGCATGGCCGGGACAGTCCACATGCGCATAGTGACGATTGTCGGTCTCGTATTCCACGTGGGCGGTCGCTATCGTGATCCCGCGCTCCCGTTCTTCAGGCGCATTGTCGATCTGATCGAAAGACTTGTATACCGCCTGCCCCTTCGCTGCCAGTACCTTCGTAATCGCCGCGGTCAGGGTGGTCTTGCCGTGGTCCACGTGACCTATCGTCCCTACGTTTACGTGCGGTTTAGTCCTCTCAAATTTTTGCTTTGCCATGTAGGATGCCCTCCTTCAGCGGAAATTATTTTATCCTTTTATCTTTGCGATTATCTCTTCAGAGACCGATTTGGGTATCTGCTCATAATGATCGAACGTCATGGTATATGTGGCGCGCCCCTGCGTTGCGGAACGGAGATCTGTGGCATAGCCGAACATCTGGGCCAAGGGAACCATCGACGTGATCACCTGGGCGCCGGCCCTGTTTTCCATCCCCATGATCCGGCCGCGCCGGGAGTTCAGGTCGCCTACCACTTGTCCCATGTAATCTTCCGGAACTACCACCTCCACCGACATGATCGGCTCGAGGAGTACCGGACCTGCCTTGGCGCACCCTTCCTTGAAGCCCATGGAGCCGGCGATCTTGAACGCCATTTCCGAGGAATCCACTTCGTGATAGGAACCGTCGATCAGGCTGACCTTGAAGTCAACCACCGGGTAACCGGCAAGCACTCCGGTATCCATCGCCTCTCGGATACCCTTGTCTACCGCCGGGATATACTCGCGGGGAACGACCCCCCCCTTGATGGCATCGACAAACTCGTACCCTTTGCCCGGCTCCTGCGGCTCCACTTCCAGCCAGACGTGTCCGTACTGGCCGCGGCCGCCGGACTGGCGGACGAACTTCCCTTCCACTTTGACTTTTTTCGTAATCGTTTCGCGATAGGCAACTTGCGGCTTGCCGACATTTGCCTCTACCTTGAATTCCCGCATAAGACGGTCAACTATGATCTCGAGGTGGAGTTCTCCCATCCCGGAAATGATGGTCTGCCCCGTTTCCTCGTCGGTCTTGACGCGGAAGGAAGGGTCCTCGCTCGCCAGCTTTGCCAGACTAATGCCGAGTCTCTCCTGGTCGACCTTGGTCTTGGGCTCAATGGCAATGGAGATGACCGGCTCGGGGAATTCGATCGATTCGAGAATGACCGGATGCTCCTCGGGACAGAGGGTGTCGCCGGTCGTGGTATATTTGAGACCAACGGCGGCGGCGATATCGCCGGCATACACCTCTTTGATCTCTTCGCGCTTATTGGCATGCATCTGCAGGAGACGGCCGATCCGTTCTTTTTTCCCCTTGGTTGAATTGTAAATGTACGAGCCGGATTTGAGGGCGCCGGAATATACACGGAAAAAACAGAGTTGCCCCACAAAAGGGTCGGTCATGATCTTGAATGCCAGGGCGGCAAAAGGTCCGTCATCCTTAGCCGGGCGCTCGACCTCGGTTTCGGAGTCCGCATCGATCCCCTTTATGGCCGGGACATCAACGGGGGACGGGAGATACGCGATGACCGCATCGAGCAGGTTCTGCACCCCCTTGTTCTTGAAGGCGGAACCGCATATGACCGGGCATATCAGGATGTCAATGGTGGCCTGACGAATGGCGCCCTTGATTTCCTCAATGGTGAGCTCTTCACCCCCCAGATACTTCTCCATCAGGAGATCGTCATGACTGGAGATCTCCTCCACCATCTTTTCCCGGTATTCCCTGGCGAGCTCCAGCATGTTGTCCGGTATCTCTTCAAGATGGTACTTGGCGCCAAGGGACTCTTCATCCCAGATGACCGCCTTCATCTCCACCAGGTCAATGACCCCTTTATAG
>JBGPID010000395.1:0-3057 GCA_041484725.1 Geobacteraceae bacterium
CGTAATCGGTGGAAACCGTCTCCGGGTTGCAGTTGACCATGATGGTTTCAAAGCCGTCCTCGGCCAGGGCGAAGACGCCGTGCACGCAGCAGTAGTCGAACTCGATCCCCTGGCCGATGCGATTCGGCCCCCCTCCCAGGATCATGATCTTCTTCCGGCTGGTGGGCTCGGCCTCGCACTCCTCTTCATAGGTTGAATAGAGGTAAGGGGTGTAGGCGACAAACTCGGCGGCGCATGTATCGACCCTCTTGAAGACCGGTTTGACCCCCAGAGAAAGACGCAGTTGCCGGACCTCTTCCTCCCTCATCCCCCAGAGGAGTCCGAGGAACTTGTCGGAGAATCCGTACTCCTTGGCCTCGCGGAGGAGGTCGGTGATCTCCGCGGGTGGGGATGGCTCCCCCCCTTTATGCCAGTTCTCCACAAAAGTTCCCACACCCTTCAGCTCTTCTTCCTTGTCGATAATCTGCCTGATGTTGTGGAGGAACCATGGGTCAATTGCTGTTGCCCGGTATATTTCATCCACGGTCATGCCGCTTCTGAATCCGTCTCCCACATACCAGAGCCTTTCCCAGTTGGGGGTGCGCAGCTTGTCCTGCAGGATCTGCTGCTCCTTGTTCGTGAGCGAGCGGCGAGTCTCACCTTTCAGGTCGAAAAGGCGCGATTCGAAGCCGCAAGAGCCGATCTCCAGGGAGCGGAGCGCCTTCTGCAGCGACTCCTTGAAGGTGCGGCCGATCGCCATCACCTCACCCACGGATTTCATCTGGGTGGTCAGGGTGCTGTCCGCAGCCGGGAACTTCTCGAAGGTGAAACGGGGGATCTTGGTAACCACGTAGTCGATGGTCGGCTCAAAGCAGGCTGGTGTCTCCCGGGTGATGTCGTTGGTGATCTCGTCCAGGGTGTAGCCGACCGCCAGCTTGGCGGCGATCTTGGCGATCGGGAAGCCGGTCGCCTTGGAGGCAAGGGCCGAGCTTCGCGACACCCGGGGATTCATCTCTATAACCGCCAGCCTGCCGTCATACTGGTTGACGCCGAATTGTATGTTGGAGCCGCCGGTATCTACGCCGATCTCCCGGATGATCTTCAGGGAGGCGTCGCGCATGATCTGGTATTCCTTGTCGGTGAGGGTCTGGGCCGGGGCAACGGTAATCGAGTCGCCGGTATGGATCCCCATCGGGTCGAAGTTCTCGATGGAGCAGATGATGACCACGTTGTCCTTGGTGTCGCGCATCACCTCCAGCTCGTACTCCTTCCAGCCGATAATCGATTCCTCCACGAGGATCTCGCTGGTGGGGGAAGTGTCTATGCCGGCCATCGCGAGCTTTTCATACTCCTCCATGTTGTAGGCGATGCCGCCGCCGGTCCCTCCCAGGGTGAAGGATGGGCGGATGATAGCCGGGAAGCCGACCTCCCTGACAACCTGCATCGCCTCGCCGTGGTTGTGGGCGAAGCCGGAACGGGGGACTTCCAGGCCGATCCGCTGCATCGCCTCCTTGAAGAGGGTGCGGTCCTCCGCCATCTTGATGGCCGGGAGCTTGGCGCCTATCAGCTCCACACCGTACCTGTCCAGCACCCCGCTCTCCGCCACTGCAACCGCGACATTGAGGGCGGTTTGCCCCCCCAGGGTGGGGAGGATGGCGTCGGGACGCTCCCTGGCGATGATCCTTTCCAGGAACTCCGGTGTCACCGGCTCGATGTAGGTCCGGTCGGCAAAGTCGGGATCGGTCATGATGGTGGCCGGATTGCTGTTCAGGAGCACCACCTCGAATCCCTCTTCTTTCAGTGCCTTGCACGCCTGGGTGCCGGAATAATCGAACTCGCACGCCTGACCGATGACGATCGGTCCCGCGCCGATTATGAGGATCTTCTTGATGTCGGTACGTTTAGGCATTTCTTCTCCTTACGGTGATATTTACTCTTGCACCCAGCCGTTCTCCAGCCCCGCTTCTTCCAGGGCCGTCACCGCCTCTTCATACTCCCAATCGGTCAACCTACGGTGGATGCCCGGAACAGACGCCGCCTCATGGGCCGGGAAGAACTGCTTCATCAGCGAGACATGGGTCTCACGTCCGAGGTTCGCGCCGATCCAGGCGAGGGTCTCGCCGCTCCCGGCGCCCCCTTCGGGAAGGACCAAGTGACGGATGATCAGCCCGCGCACCGCGACACCGCCGTCATCGACCTGCAAATGCCCCACCTGACGCAGCATCTCCCGGATCGCGGCCCGATTGATCTCCCGGTAGTCGGGAGCGCTGGAAAACCTGACCGCCTGTTCATCCGCCGCATATTTCATGTCCGGCAGGTATATATCGACGATACCGTCCAGCAAGCTGAGCGCATCGACCCGCTCATAGCCGCTGGAGTTCCAGACGATGGGGAGACGGAACCCCTGCCCGATCGCCAGGAAGAGGGCGGCCATGATCTGCGGCAGGAAATGGGTGGGTGTCACGAAATTGATGTTGTGCACCCCCTGCGACTCAAGCCGGATAAACTTTGCGGCCAGTTCCCCGGTGGTCAGGTCGTTGCCGTTCGCCAACTGGCTAATGGGAAAGTTCTGGCAGAACCTGCAATGGAGAGAGCAGCCGGAAAGAAAAATCGTGCCTGACCCCCTTGACCCGGAGATGGGGGGCTCCTCTCCCCGGTGGACATTGGCTGAGGCTATGCGCGGCCGCGCCCCTGCCCGGCAAACGCCGCTCTCTCCGGCCAGGCGGTTCACCCCGCAAGCATGTGGACAGAGATCGCAACTCTTCAGCCTGGCATATCCCAGCCGGACCCTCTCCAACAACTCGCCCGAATTGTAAAGTTCTATGTAACTCATGGGAAAACCAGATTGAGGTTAAGGTACAGGTTGAGTAGACCCCATGCCTTTTTCTTTACCTTTACCTTTACCTCTACCTGTCTTTATATTTTTCCATCATCTCCACGAACCTGCCGAACAGATAGTTCGAGTCATGGGGACCGGGTGAGGCTTCCGGATGGTGCTGCACCGAGAAAATGGGATGCGTTTTATGCCGCATCCCCTCCACGGTCTGGTCGTTCAGGTTTTCATGGGCCAGTTCGCAG
>JBGPID010000396.1:0-3040 GCA_041484725.1 Geobacteraceae bacterium
TGCGCATCCACCACGGCAATGGCGGCCATATTGACGATATTGGCCACATCATCGCCCCGCTGGAGCACATGTATCGGTTTTTTCATCCCCATCAGAATAGGGCCGATGGCATCGGCGCCACCGAGACGATTGAGAAGCTTGTAGCAGATGTTGCCGGAGGTGAGGTCGGGAAAGATAAGGACGTTGGCGGCCCCCTTCAAGGCTGCAAAGGGGTAGTTCGCGGCGAGGATCTCGGGGGTGACCGCCGTGTCCGCCTGCATCTCTCCGTCCACCACCAACTCCGGCGCCCGCTCCTTGACCATCTCCACGGCCCGTTTTACCGTGAGGGCATGGGGGTGTTTCACCGAGCCGAAATTGGAAAAGGAGAGCATCGCTATTTGCGGCTCGATATCCAGCAGCCGTGCCGTTTCGGCGGCCAGTATCGCAGTCTCGGCGAGTTCTTCTGCCGTCGGATCAATGCAGACCGTGGCGTCGGCGAGAAAGAATATCCCCCTCTTGAAAACCATCATGTAGAGGCCATGGACGCTGGAGAGCCCCTCCCGCTTCCCGATCACCTCCAGGGCCGGCCGGATGATGTCCGGGTAGTGGGCGTCAATACCGGAAAGGAGAGCATCCGCATCCCCCAGCCGGACCATGACGCTGCCGTAATAGGTCCCCGATGCGCGCCGAATCATCAACCGTGCTTCGGAAAGGGTGATCCCCTTGCGCTGGCGCAGTTCGAAAAGGACCTGGGCGTAGCGCTCCGTATCGGGACTGTCGTCCGGATCGATGATTGTCACCCCGCTTAACCCCAGACGCAATTCTTCGATCTTTTCCCCGATCACCCTCCGGTTGCCGAGGAGGATCGGCACGGCTATTCCCTCCTCGATCATCATCTGGGCGGCGCGGAGGATCTTCTCCTGCTCCCCCTCCGGCAGCACAATCCGTTTCGGGTCGGCCTTGGCCATGTTGATGATATGGCGCATGGTCTCCTTGGCCCTCCCCTGGAGCGCTTCCAGGTGTTCCACATATTTCGCCATATCCTCCATCGGCTGGCGGGCCACCCCGGAATCCATGGCCGCTTTGGCGATTGCCGGGGCAACCCGCAACAGCGCGCGCGGGTCGAACGGTTTGGGAATGATGTAATCGCGTCCGAAAGAGAACTTGACGTTTCCATAGGCGCGGCAGACCGACTCGGGACACTCTTCCCGCGCCAGTTGTGCAAGGGCATGGGCCGCGGCAATTTTCATTTCCTCGTTGATGGCGGTGGCGCGAACATCGAGGGCGCCGCGGAAGATAAAGGGGAAGCCGAGGACGTTGTTGACCTGGTTCGGATAGTCGGAGCGTCCGGTGGCCATGATGGCGTCATCCCGTACCGCTTTTACCTCTTCCGGGGTTATCTCCGGGTCCGGATTGGCCATGGCGAAAATGATGGGATCTTTTGCCAGGGTTCGTATCATCTCCCTGGTAAAGGCCCCTTTGACGGAAAGGCCGAGAAGGACATCGGCCCCGTCCAGAGCCTCTGCCAGGGTCCGCAACGGGGTGTCGGCGGCAAACCGCTCCTTGTACGGGTTCATGCCCTCGCTGCGCCCCTTGTAAATGACCCCCTTGGTATCGCACATGATGATATTCGTCTTCCTCACGCCGAGGGTTACAGCCAGGTTGGCGCAGGCGATTGCGGCAGCCCCGGCGCCGTTGATGACGATCCGGACCTCTTCGATCCTCTTGTTGACAATATGCAAGGCGTTGATGAGCGCCGCCGAGGTGATTATTGCCGTGCCGTGCTGGTCGTCGTGGAAGACCGGAATGTTCATGCTTTTTTTTAGTTCCTCCTCGATATGGAAACACTCCGGCGCCTTGATATCCTCCAGGTTGATCCCGCCGAAGGTGGGTTCGAGAAGTTGGCAGACCCTGATCACCTCATCCGGATTTTCCGTGTTTACCTCGATATCGAACACGTCGATGTCGGCGAAGCGTTTGAACAGGACCCCCTTCCCTTCCATGACCGGCTTCCCTGCCAGTGCCCCTATATTGCCGAGGCCCAGGACCGCGGTGCCGTTTGACAGCACCGCGACCAGGTTTCCCTTGGCGGTGTATTTGTAGGCATCCGCGGGATTACTGGCGATTTCGAGGCAGGGTTCTGCAACCCCCGGCGAGTACGCCAGGGAGAGGTCACGGGATGTTACACAGGGTTTGGTAGAGATTACCTCGATCTTGCCCTTGCGTCCGCCTGAATGGTAATCCAGCGCTTCCTGTTTCTTGTCCATTAATTTCTCCTTGGATTGGAACAGTTTTTATATTAGACTTGAAAATACCGGTGAATTAGAAAGATCTTTATCCTTGATTTATTGCCGAATCCGGCTCTTTATTCCCGGCCCGTACAGACGCATTTCCCCGAAAGGAGCACCGACAGCTTATGGAAAGACTCTGGGCCCCATGGCGCATTGATTATATACTCAATGAAAAACCGTCGGATTGCATATTCTGTGTCTCTTCCGATCAAGAACAAGACCGGGACAGACTGATCCTCTACCGAACCGGTTTATCGTTGGTCATGCTGAATCGCTATCCTTACAACAACGGCCATATGATGATCGCCCCTTTCCGCCATACCGCCGATATGAATGAGCTATCCATCGCGGAGATGCTCGATCTGTTCGCGGCATTACGTCTTTGCCGCAATGTCCTGGAAAAAACAGCCGCACCTCAGGGATTCAATATCGGCATCAATCTGGGAAAGGCCGGGGGTGCAGGAGTTGATGATCATATCCATATCCATATCGTTCCCCGCTGGAATGGTGATACCAATTTCATGTCTGTTATCAGCGATGTTCGCATAATGCCCGAAAATCTCCTGAACACTTATGAAAAGCTTTTACCAGGCTTTCTTGACATGCAATAAAGGAGAACCGGCACGGGGAAATTATACCACAATATCTGAAACGGGCCATTTGCCTCGTTTTACAACTGGAGATTGACTTTGTTCAGCCCGTGACATAGAGTGGGTTCACTCTTTTCCGGCAATCACGGTTTCTGACAAAACGCCCGGGCCGGCATGCAA